>QHSB01000517.1 GCA_003220335.1 Candidatus Rokuibacteriota bacterium | reverse complement strand
GAGGAGCATCACGTCGTCGACCTCGTGCTCGCGGAGCTGCCGACGGTCGATCCCGAGGACGAGCGGTTCGCCGCGAAGATGACGGTCCTCTCCGAGCTGGTGGAGCACCACGCCGACGAGGAAGAGGAAGAGATGTTCCCGATGTGTGAGAAGAAGCTCGGCCGTGCGCGGCTGGAGGAGCTCGGCCAGCAGATGCAGCGCATGGTCGAAGCCAGTCAGCGCCGAGCGGCGTGATGCGCCGGTCGGCGGCGCTGCTCTTGATCGTGGCGCTGGCGGCCGGCGCCCTCTGGGCCACCGGGGTGGTCACGGTCAAGGTCAATCCGCCGACGACCAATTCCGCGAGCGCCTCGCCGTTCTGGCAGGAAAAGGGCGGCGAGGCGCAGCTTCCCCCGACGCTTCGCATCTGGGTGGATCTCGCGAAGGCGACGCGGCCGGCTGTCGTCAACGTCTCCACGACGCAGAAGGCGAAGGCGCGCGGCCCGCTGTCCGACGAGTTCTTCCGGAGGTTCTTCGAGCGCGGCCCGCGTGATGGCGAGACGCCGCGCGGCCGCCAGAGCCTCGGCTCGGGCGTGATCGCTTCGCCAGACGGCTACATCGTCACCAACGTCCACGTCGTCGCCGACGCCGACGAGATCGTGGTACGGCTGGGCGACCATCGCGAGTACAAGGCGAAGGTCGTCGGGCTCGACCCGCGCACCGACGTCGCGCTGCTGAAGATCGAGGGGAGCAACCTGCCCGCGCTTCCGTTCGGCGACTCCGACCGCCTCGAGGTGGGCGAGCCCGTGATGGCCATCGGCAACCCGTTCGGTCTGGAGCAGACGGTGACCAGCGGCATCGTCAGCGCCAAGGAGCGCTTCATCGGCAGTGGCCCGTACGACGACTTCATCCAGACCGACGCCTCGGTGAACCCCGGCAACTCGGGCGGTCCGCTCGTGGACACGCGGGGCACGCTCGTGGGCATCAACACCGCCATCTTCTCGCAGACGGGCGGCTCCGTCGGTATCGGGTTCGCGATCCCCGTGAACCTCGCCAAGGACGTCCTGCGCCAGCTCAAGGAGAACGGCAAGGTCGTGCGCGGCTACCTGGGCGTCGCCGTCGCGCCGGTGACCCCCGAGGGGGGTCGGGCCGCGAAGCTCGACGCCGCGCGCGGCGCGCTGGTGGCCGAGGTCGTCGCCGGCTCGCCCGCCGCATCGGCCGGGCTGAAGCCCGGCGACGTCATCCTCGGGTTCCAGAACGAGCCGATCCAGAATCCGGTCGACCTCACGCGCCGCGTGGCGGGCACGCCGCCCGGCAGCAAGGTCGCCCTGCGTGTCGCCCGCGGCGGCAACGAGACGACCGTTGAGACGAAGCTCGGGCAGCTGAAGGACACGGCGCCCACGACCAGCGCCCCCGAGCGCTGACCACTTCGCCGGGATTCGCCGGGTCGTCTGCTAGGATCGTTGCGGACCGACATCTCCGAGTGAGGAGGCATCATGACCAGACTCATCGCCGTGTTCGTGGCCTTGCTGTTCGCGCTCGGCGCAGTGTCCGTGCCGATCGTGGACGCCGCCGGCACCACCACCAAGCCGCCCGCGAAGAGCGGCGACGCCCAGCCGGAAACCAAGGGCGGCGCCGGCAAGCCCATGACGAAGAAGCTCGACATCAACAGCGCGTCCAAGGACGACCTCGAGCAGCTGCCCGGCATCGGGGACGCGCTCTCGAAGAAGATCATCGAAAACCGGCCCTACAAGCGGAAGGACGAGCTGGTCTCCAAGAAGGTCCTGCCGCGGGCCACGTACGAGAAGATCAAGGAGCAGGTCATCGCCAAGCAGGAGACGGCGAAGGGCCCGGCCACCGGTCCGACGCCCAGTCCCGCTCCAGCCCGCAAGTAACCCAATGCTCGGGGCGGAGCACGCGCTCCGCCCCGTCGCCCACCCGCCGTACGACGACGACCCACAGGTTTCACAAATCACGCCCACCGGTGTCCCCGGCACGTCAGGAGCCGCCACAAACCAGACACTCGGGGGTGCACGATGGAAGCGAGGCAAGATATCATCCAGGCGACCGAGCAGGAATACGCGAAGCTGCGGACCGCGATCGACGGGCTCGGCGAGGCGCAGATGAGCGAGGTGTGGCTGGGGACGTGGGGCGTGCGGGAGATCATGGCCCACGTCGCCGGCTGGCAGGTCGAGATGCTGCCGGCGCTCGAGCGCCTCGCATGTGGCGAGGAGCCCTATGCCAAGGGGAGCTACGACGACTTCGACCGCTGGAACGCGCGCTTCGTCGACGCCCGGAAGGACGTCGCGACCGACGACGTCCTGCGTGAGGCCGATTGGTCCCATCGCGATTTTGTACGCGCCGCGAGCCGGCTGTCGCCGGAGGACCTCGCGGTCGGCCAGGCCGCGCATGGCCTCGTCGAGGGCGTGGGCGCGGCCCATTACCGCGAGCACGCCGCGCAGATCCTCGACTGGCGAGGACGCGCGGGGCGCTGAGGGCAGGGCGCGCTGAGACCCGTTCCGCTGCACGCCGTCACCACGCTCTTCCTCGAGCGGCAGCACCTGGCGCGGCCCCGGACACGCCCACTCACGGCGGCGGGCCTTCGCCGATTCGTCGAGGACGTGGGCGGCGTGCAGCTCGACTCGATCAATGTGCTCGATCGCGCGCACTATCTGACGGTGTGGAGCCGCTTCGGACCCTACGACCGCGCGCGGCTCGACCGGCTCGTGTATCGTCGCCGCCTGCTCTTTGAATACTGGGCCCATGCGGCCTGCCTGGTGCCGGCGTCGATGCTGCCGTGGTGGCGTCGGGCGATGCTGGACTATCGGGTGCGTCACACCGGTTGGTCCGACTGGCTGCGGCGCAACGCGCGGACGCTGCAACAGGTCAGGGACGCCATCGCGCAGAACGGGCCGATGGCCAATGCCGACTTCGAGGGCCGCCGGGCGCGCGGTGGCGCGGGCTGGTGGAACTGGAAGCCCGTCCAGCACGCGCTGCACTACCTCTGGATGAGCGGCGCGCTGGCCATCCACTCGCGCCGGCATTTCCACAAGCGCTTCGACCTGCTGGAGCGCGCGATGCCCGACGCCCTCGCGGCCGAGGCCGTCTCGGCCGGCGAGTTCCGGCGCTGGCAGACGGCGCCCGACGCTGGCCGCCATGCGCGCCAGCGGCGAGCTTTGCGAGATCGAGGTCGAGGGCTCGCGCGTCCCCTGGCTGGTGCTTGCGCGCGACGTGCCCGCGCTGGCGCGGGCGGCCCGCCGCCCGGCGCCGTCGCACGGCACCACGCTGCTCTCACCCTTCGACTCGCTGCTCTGGTATCGCGACCGCGTCGCGCGCTTGTTCGGGTTCGACTATCGGATCCAGGTCTACACGCCGGGCCCGAAGCGGCTGCACGGGTACTACACGCTCCCGATCCTGCACGACGGGCACTTGATCGGCCGCGTGGACGCCAAGGCGCACCGCACCGAGGGGCGACTGGACGCGCGCGGCGTCCATTTCGAGCCGTGGTTCGCCGGCGGCGGGACGCCACCCACCGGACGCGACGTCGTCGATCGCGACGCGGCGCTGGGCGGACTCGCCGACGCGCTGCGCTCGCTCGCGAGCTTCGTCGGCGCGAGCGCGGTGACGATCGATCGCGTCACGCCGGGCCGGCTGCGGTCGCCGCTCGCCCGCGCGGTGCGGGGCGCGGTGTGATTAGATAATGGGGGGCCCCGAAATGGCCCCCCAAACCCCCCGACGCTCGGGGCGCCCCGGCGGAGCCGTGGCACCCCTCGATAACCCGACAGGCTCGTCGCGCCGCGGCGAAGCCGTGGCGCGCCTCGATTCACCGACAGACTCTTATTCGGCCACGAGCACGAGGTCGGTGGCGATCGCGCGCTGGCCGTCCTGGGGATAGAGCTGCGTGACGAGCGTGCGGTGGCCCGGCGCGCCGATCTTCACGTGCAGGTGCGGCGGGCGGCCGGGGTAACGGCCGGGCGACACCGTCTCGTAGCGAAAGGCGCCGTCGGCGCCGGTGCGCTGCGTCGCGCGCAGCTCGTCGTGATACTCGCCGCGGCCGTCGGCCGACCACCACTCGAGCTGCGCGCCCCGGAGCGGCGCGCAGCCCTTCGCCGAGCGCACGATTCCGCTGACGATGAGTCCCTGGCCGGTGGCCGCGCGCTCGGGGGCGCCGGGCTTGTAGAAAGGACCGAGCATGTCCGGCTTCGTCGGCGCGCACGACGTCGGCTGCGCCGCCGCCGTGGCGATCGCCGCGAGCGCGAGCACGAGCGCGAGCACGACGCGAACCATGCACGCATGGTAGCATCGCGCGCTGACCACGGAGGCGGCGCATGGCGATCTGGCGCTCGTTGGATCCGGGATGGGGCGTGACCGCGGTCCGCGTGGTGATGGGGCTCATCCTCCTGAACGCCGGCTGGGGCAAGGTCGCGAGCGGCTTGCCCACGGTGGCGTCGAACTTCGCCAAGATGGGCATGCCGGCGCCCGGCGTCACCGGACCGTTCATCGCCCTGCTGGAGCTGGTGGGCGGCGCGCTGCTGCTCGTCGGTCTCGCCGGACGCTGGGTCGGCCTGCTCTTCGCCATCGAGTTCGTCGTGGCGGCATTCGTGGTGAAGCTGCCGAACGCCGGCTGGGCCGGCGCGCGCCTGGACCTCATGCTGCTGGCCGGCGGCGTGCTGCTGCTCTTCGCGGGGTCCGGGCGTCTTTCGATCGACGAGGTGTGGCTCGAGCCGCGGCGCGGCTGATGCACGGGGTCTGGCGCGTGTTCGCGACGTACATCGCGGCCGTCGCGGGCATCTTCGCCGCATCGGGCATGGCCATCGTCACCCTCAAGTCGATCTTTCCCGACACACCCGATCAGGCGTTGTTGCAGTCACTGCCCGCGCTCATCGCCGGCAGCCTCGCGTCGTCCTTCGCGCTGTTCTTCACGCTGCTCGCCATCGTCCAGCCGACGACGCCGGCCGCGTTGCGACTCCTCCCCGGGTGGGAGAGCGGCCGTGCGCTTGGCGTGATGGTGCTCGGCATGCTCGCGCTCGGCCAGATGCTGGACTCGCTGACGTGGCTGGTGGGACTCGGCGAGCGCGGCTCCATGGTGATCGTGCGCCGGGTGCTCGAGACGGCGGTGGGGCCCGACCTCTTCGGCGCCGTCGTCGTCTTCGGGGTCATCGCGGCGGCGGCGGAGGAGCTGTTCTTTCGCGGCTACATGCAGACGCGGCTGGCCGAGGCGTGGGGGCCGTCGCGCGCCATCGTCGTCACCGCGGCCTGCTTCGGCGTCCTGCACGTCGACATCTCCGGCGTGCACATGGTGCTCGCGTTCGCGATGGGTCTGTACCTCGGGGCCGTGGTCGAGCGCACCGGCAGCGTGCTGCCGGCCATCGTCTGCCACATCGTCAACAACGTCGTCTACACGCTCCAGACGGCGTTCGCGGGGACCCTACAAGATAGACGCACCAACGCCGTCGTCGCCGCCGCCTGCGCCCTGCTGTTCGTGCTCTGCCTCGCGTGGCTGCGTCGGGCCGCGCCGCCCGGCACGACGACGACGACCGTCTGACCTTGCCCCGGCGCGGCCGCCGGCGGTACCCTACGGCTGCGTTTTTCCGCCCGCGGGCGGCCAGGAGGATCGAATGTCCGAGCTGACCCGGCGCTACGTCGTGCTCGCCCTCGCCACGGCGGCGCCCTTCGACCCCGCGGATCGCGAGGGTGTCTTCGTCCTCAAGCCGTGGAAAGACCCGGCGGCGCTGCGCGCGCTCGCCGCGTATCGCGACAACTGCTATCCGGAGCTGGCGCGCGATCTCGACGCGTGGATCCGTGAGATCCAGGCCGGCCCCTCGGTGCGCGGTGACGTCGGGCGCCGCAACGACTCGCACGTCCGCACCGGACACGATCCGAAGCGCAAGCCGAAGTCCGGCGCCGCGCGACGACCCAAGCCGGGTGGCGCGGAGCCGCGTCCCGCCAGAAGCGGCCACCCACGTCCCAAGCCGACCTCGCGGACCCCGCTTCAACAAAAGCATCGCCGGGGGCATCGCCGACGCCGTCGTCGGTGACCGGCGTGATCGACGACGCGGTCGCCCGTCTCGCGGCGCTCTTCGCCGCCGCGCGGCGCCCCGTGATCCTCACGGGCGCGGGTGTCAGCACCGAGTCGGGCATTCCCGACTTTCGCAGCCCGGGCGGCGTGTGGGACCGCTACGCTCCCGGTGACCTCACGTGGCAGCAGTTCATCGGCGGCGTGGAGGGCCGGCGCCGTTACTGGGAGGTTGGCCGGCGCGTCTATCCGGTGATCCGTGACGCCAAGCCGAACGCCGCGCACATCGCCGTCGCGACCTTGTGGACGCTCGGCCGGCTCGACTGCTGCATCACCCAGAACGTCGACAACCTGCACCAGCGCGCGGGCCTGCCCGACGACGCGGTGATCGAGATCCACGGCAACGCCACGCGCGCGCGGTGCCTGGCGTGCGGCGCCGCGTTCAGTCGCGACGAGGTCCACGCGTGGCTCGACGACGGCGTGGCCGTGCCCGCGTGCCCGGCCTGCGGCGGCGTTGTGAAGCCGCACACGATTCTCTTCGGCGAGGCGATGCCGCCCATCGCGTGGGCAGAGGCCGGACATCGGGCGCGGGCGGCCGATCTCTTCGTCGTGGTCGGCTCCTCGCTGGTCGTCTACCCCGCGGCGTACCTGCCGGCGCACGCGAAGGCGGCGGGCGCGCGTCTCGCGATCGTCAATCTCACGCCGACACCCTGCGATCACGCCGCGGACGTCGTCGTCCGCGCCCGGGCGGGCGAGGCATTGCCGGCTCTGCTGGATCACCTCACACAAGCGAGACTCTCATGAGCGACGATCTCGTCAAGGAATGTCTCGCCGCGCGCGACGAGCCGCGACCGCACCGGCCGCCGAGCGAGACGAAGCGTCTGAGCCTCACGGAGGCGTACGCGGCCCAGGACCGCCTGCGCGACGCGCTGCTTGGCCGCGGCGAGCGCGTGGCCGGCTGGAAGGCCGGCTTCACCAGCAAGGCCGGACAGGAGTCGTGGGAGGTGACGGAGCCGGTGTGCGCCTTCCTGCTGGCGAGCGGCGTGCTGGCGAGCGGCGCCGAAATCCCGGCCGCGCGCTTCGTGAAGCCCGGCGTCGAGGCGGAGGTCGCGTTCGTGATGAAGCACGACCTCGCCGGCCCCGGCGTCACGGCGCCCCGCGCGCTGCAGGCCGTGGAGGGCGCGGTGCCCGCGCTCGAGCTGATCGATTTCCGCCACAGCGGCAAGGCCGTCGGCACCGACGCCGTCGCCGACGGCGTCTACGCCAAGGCCATCGTCCTCGGCGGCGCGCTGACGCCGCTGGCCGGGATCGACCTGGCGCTCGAGGGGCTGCTCTACGAGCAGAGCGGCACGGTGGTGGCGACCAACACGGCGTACGAGGTGATGGGCAATCCGCTGAACTCGCTCGCGTGGATCGCGAACCATCTCGGCTCGCGCGGGCTCGGGCTGCGTGCGGGCGACGTCGTCATGACGGGATCCGTGTCGAAGATCCTGACCGCGCGGGCCGGCGATACCGTGCGGGCGACCTTCACGCGGCTGGGGTCCGTGAGCGTGCGGTTCGCGTGACCCGCCTCGCCAAGCAGGCGGTCGTGGTCACCGGCGGCGGGGGCGGGATCGGCCGTGCGATCGCGCGCGCCTTCGCCGCCGAGGGGGCGGACGTCGTCGTCGGGGATCTCGGCGACAGCGGCGAGGCCGCCGCGGCGGCCATTCGCGCGGAGGGCGGCCGCGCCATCGCCGCCCGCGCCGACGTGACGCGCTCGGAGGACATGCGGGCGCTGGTGGCGGTCGCCGAGCGCGAGCACGGACGCCTCGACGTCCTCGTGACGTGCGCGGGGCTCGGGCTCAGCGGGCTCCTCGCCGCGCAGGACGAGACCGACTGGCTCCGCGTGATCGACGTCAACCTCAACGGCACCTATCGCGCGATCCGCGCGGCCCTGCCGCGGATGATGGCGCAGGGCAGTGGGCGCATCGTCACCATCGCCTCCGTGCTCGGCAAGATGGGCGGCTACGGCTACGTGAGCGCGTACGTCGCCTCCAAGCACGGCGTCGTCGGCGTCACGCGCGCCCTGGCCGCCGAGCTCGGCTCGCAGGGATATCCCGCCATCACCGTCAACGCGATCTGTCCCGGCTATACGCGCGCGGGCATGGGCGTGGCCGTGCAGTCGACGAAGGCCGGTCCGCGCTCGGGTGAGGAGATCTTCGAGCGCTATTACAAGCGGCAGGTCCCCCAGCGGCGAATGATGGAGCCCGAGGAGATCGCCCAGGTCGCCGTCTTCCTCGCGCTGCCGGAGTCGGCCGGCATCACCGGCCAGGCGCTCAACGTCGACGGCGGCTTCGTGATGTCCTAGTGACGACGGCCGAGCTGGTCGCGCGCACGCGCGGGCGCCTCGCCGCGCGCGAGCGGCGCATGGTCGTCGGCGGTCCGCTGGTGAAGGCGGCGGTGCTGGTGCCGATCGTGGAGCGCGAGGGTCCCGCCCTGGTCTTCACCAAGCGCACCGACACCGTCGGCTCGCACCGCGGCCAGATCAGCTTCCCGGGCGGGCGCGTGGATCCGAGCGACGCGGGGTTTCTCGAGGCGGCGCTGCGCGAGACGGAGGAGGAGATCGGCCTGCCGCGCTCGAGTGTCGAGCCGCTGGGCGCGCTCGACGACACGGAGACGGTGGCGACGCAGTTCATCATCACGCCGTGGGTCGGCCTCGTGCGCGGGGCGGTCGCCTGGAAGCCCGACGGCCACGAGATCGAGCGCGTGATCGAGGTGCCCTTCGCACGGCTCGCCGACCCGGCCGCACTGCGCGTGGAGCACCGGGAGCGCGGGGGCGCGATGCGCGAGATGTATTTCTGGGACCTCGAGGGCGGCGACGTGATCTGGGGCGCCACGGCGCGAATCCTCAAGCACTACCTCGACGTGCTCGCGGCGGGCTGAGTGGCCGCGGACGTCGCCGGGCTCTGTGCCACGTGCCGGCACGCGCGGCGCGTGGCCTCCGCGAGGGGCTCGGTCTTCTGGCTCTGCGCGCGGAGCGCCGACGATCCGCGCTTCCCGAAGTACCCGCGGCTGCCGGTGCTGCGCTGCGAGGGCCACGAGCCGCCTCAGCCCTTCACGCCGCCGGCGCCCCAGCCCTGCACGAGATAGCGCTGGACGGCGGCGAAGAAGAGCACGGCCGGCACCGTGATCATCACCCCGGCGGCCATGATCATGCCCCAGTCCACGATGGTGGCGTTGAAGAGGTCGTTGACGCCGACGGGCAGCGTCTTCAGCTCCTCCGACGTGATCAGCACCAGCGCGAAGAGAAAGTCGTTGTAGGCGAGGATGAACGTGAAGATCGCGGCCGCGATCAGGCCGGGCAGCGCCAGCGGCAGCACGACGTGCCACACGGCACGGCCCCGACCGGCGCCGTCGACCAGCGCGGCCTCCTCCAGCTCGAGCGGAATCGACTCGAAGAAGGCCCGGAGCAGCCAGAGGCAGAAGGGCAGGCAGAACGTCGTGTAGGACAGCACGAGCGCCAGCCGCGTGTTCACGATCCCGAGCTGCTTCACGAGGATGTAGAACGGGATGATGATCATCACCGGCGCGAACATGTACGTGGTGAGGATGAGCCCGGCCACCTTCTCGCGCCCGGCGAACGAAAAACGGGTGAGTCCGTAGGCGCCCGGCGCGGAGACGCCGAGCGTCAGCGCCACCGTCGCCAGCGACACGAGCGCGCTGTTGCGGAAGAACGTCAGGAAGCTCGTGTCGCTGAAGAGCCGGACGAAGTTCTCCAGCGTGGGATGCGCCGGCACCAGCCGCGGCGGCGTGGCGAAGATCTCGGCCGAGGGCTTGAGCGAGGTGGAGAGCATCCAGAACAGCGGAAAGGCGCCGACGACGAGCAGGATCAGTCCGCCGGCGTACAGGAGCCCGGCCCGCCGCGCGCGGCCGGCCCTCAAGACAGCGCCTCCTCCCGCTCGAAGACGCGGAAGTAGACGGCGGTGGCGGCGATCAGGATGACGAACATGATGACGGCCAGGGCCGCGCCCATGCCCGCCTGCAGATACGTGAAGCTGCGCGCGTAGGCGTACACGGGCAGCGTGCGGATGTAACGGCTCACGCCGCCGTCGCCGGCCATGAGCCACACCGTGTCGAACTTGGTGAACATCCAGATCGAGCGCAGGAGCACGATGACGAAGAGCACGCTGCGCGTCTGCGGCAGCGTCACGTGCGCGAACCGGCGGCAGGCGCCGGCGCCGTCAACGGTCGCCGCCTCGTAGAGCTCTGGCGGGATCGTCTGCAGGCGCGCGAGATACGTCACCACCACGAACGGAAAGAACTGCCAGACGCTCGTGATCACCAGCGAGGCCATGATCCAGTCCTTGCCGAGCCAGGCCACCGGCGTCCGCGTGAGTCCGAGCGCCATGAGCAGGTGATTGACGAGGCCGTAGGAGTCGTTGAGCAGCCATTTCCAGAGGATGACGGCCACGATGGTCGGGATCACGTACGGAAAGAGGACGATGCCGCGCAGCAGGTTGCGCCCGCGGAAGGCCTCGTTGAGCAGCAGCGCGGTCGGAATGCCGATGGCGATCTGCAGCACGAGGGTGGTGCCGGCGTAGACGAGGCCGTGGCCGAAGCTGTTCCAGAACTCCTCGTCGTGGGCGAAGTAGACGTAGTGACCCAGGCCGACGAAGCGCTGCACGGGCAGAAACGCGTGCTTGTCGAAGAGGCTCAGCCAGGCGTTGTAGACGATCGGGAAGACGACGAGACCGCCCAGCAGCACGAGGGAGGGGGCGAGGAGGAGCCACCCGGCGAGGGCGTTCTTCCTCACGCGCCCGGGTCCCCCGCGGCGGTTACGACCAGCGCTTGTGGCCGAGCTGCGTCAACAGCTCCTCGGCGCGCCGCTGGGCGCGATCGGCCTCCGCCTTGGGCGGCTTGCCGCCCACCATGACCTCGACGACCATGTCGGCCACGATACTGGAGCCGTCCAGCTCCGCGAGGAACGGCAGCAGGTTGTCCTCGGGACGCGTGAATCCCAGCGGCAGCAGCCGCTTGTCGCGCAGCGCCGTCAGCATCACGTCGTGCCAGAGCCGCCACTTCTTGATGCGCGGGTGCGCCAGATACGCGGCGTCGTTGAGCATCGACTTGAAGATCGGTGTCAGGTGGATCGGCACCGAATGGCAGTACGCCAGGTAATGCTCCTTCTTGTAGAAGAGCTTCAGGAACTCGAACGCCTCGCTGGGATACTTCGACTGTGTGAAGACGGCCCAGTTCTCGCCGTCGAGGGCGGAGATGCCCTTCTGCCCCGAGGGACCGTGGGGGCGCAGCATCGGCTGGAAGTGCTCGGGGTCCCGCATGTTCTCCGGCGCGTACTTCTCGATATAGCCGATGGCGCGCGCGCCCGAGAGATGCGACATGGCGATCTTGCCGGTGGCCAGCGCCGCCTGGGTGTCGAGGTACTTCTGCCCCGACCAGCCCGCCGGCTGGAACCTGTTCAGCTGTTGCAAGTAATCGAGAATCTCGAGCATCGACTTGCCGTTGAGCTGCGGGCGCCACGTCCGGGCGTCGGCCCAGGTGCCGCCGTTGGAGGCGAGCCACTCCGCCGGGTGCACGAAGCCCATGTAGAGCTTTTCGCCCGGCACCTGCAACGCGTAGCGCCCGTCCTCCGTCAGCGCCGCGCAGAGCTTGAGCATGTCGTCGAACGTCTCCGGCGGCTTGACGCCTTTCTTCTCGCGGAGGTCGCGCCGCTCGCAGAAGTACGTGGCGCCCATGGCGTGGGTGACGCCGTAGTATTTGCCGTCGAAGTACTGCAGCTTCAGCGTGGCCTCGTGGATGTCGTTCTCGCCCAGCGCGCGGATCAGCTCGTCCATCGGGCGCAGCAGATTCTTCACGTAGAGCGACGCCGTCATGAACGGATTGAGGTGCGTGAGGTCAGGCGGGCCGCCGGCCGCCAGCGCGGCCAGGAGCTTGGTGTTGAGATCGCCCCAGCCGAGGGCCTGCTGTCTGACCTTGAAGCCGGGGAATTTCCGTTCGAACTCGGCGATGGAGGTGTCCTGGATGGTCTTGACCGTCTGCGGCTCGACCTCCGTGTGCCAGACGTTCAGCTCGCGCACCTGCTGGCCGAGCGCGGCCGGGGCGCGCGCCAGCAGGGTGGCGCCGGCGGCAGCGACGCCGGTCGTCCTCAGGAAGCGCCGGCGGGAAACGATGTGGGCGGATCGCGTCATTGGTTGCGCTCCTGTGGGCGGTCAGGGCGACCACAAATAAAGGAAGCGCGGGCCCGCGCCGGCCAGCGTGGTAACGCGCTCCAGCGTCGCGCCGAGGGCGTGCGCCTCGGTACGTGTCTGGGCGTAGTAGGTCGCCTGGTATTCGCGCGGCCGCTTGTAGACGATGACCTTGGCCTCGTTCACGCCGATCGCGCTGCGCGCGGCGGCCAGCGCGTCGGGCATGTAGCCGATGGCGTCGACCAGCCCCTTGTCCAGCGCCTGCGGCGCCGTGTAGATGCGTCCGTCGGCCAGCCCGCGCGCGGCGGACTCGGGCAGGCGCCGGCGCTCGACGACCTTGGCCACGAACTGCCGCTGCAGCTCGTCGATCACCGACTGGAAGATCGCGCGCTCCTCGGGCGTGAGCACCCGGAAGGGGCTGCCCATGTCCTTGTGCTCGGCCGACTTGAAGGTGTTGGTGGCCACGCCGATCTTGCCCAGCAGCCCCTCGACGTTGGCGGTGACCATGATGGTGCCGATCGAGCCGGTCACCGTGGTGGGATGCGCGACGATGCGGTCGGCGGCCAGCGCGATGTAATAACCGCCCGAGGCGGCGACATCCATGAGCGCGGCCACCACCGGGACCTTCGTCTCCTCCCGGAACAGCATGACCTCGCGGTAGATGATGTCGGAGGCGGTGACGGTGCCCCCCGGCGTGTTGATGCGCAACACGAGGGCGCGCACGTGGCGGTCGTGCGCCGCCTTCTTGAGCTCCTCGCGGATCCGCACCAGCATCGGGACGTGCACCGTCGAGGGGCCGAGGCCGAGCCCGCCGGACGGCGCCTCGTCGGTGATGAAGCCCGAGACGTCCATCAACAGGATCTTCGCCTCGCCCTTGCCCTCGACGACCTCCTCCTCCAGCGGCCGCACGCGCGGCGTGAGGTCCACGGAGAGCACGGAGCAGCCGGCGAGCGCCACGAGCGCGACGAGGAGCACGGTCACGCGGAGCATGGCGGCAAGTATACTAGCGCTCCATGAGCCTCTCCATCGACGACGTTCACCTGGCCGCGCGCCGTCTGCGCAACCGCATCCACCGCACGCCGGTGGTGTCCTGTCAGTCCCTGGACGACGCCACGGGCTTCGTCGTCTTCCTCAAGTGCGAAAACCTCCAGCGGGCGGGCGCGTTCAAGATCCGGGGCGCCCTCAACAAGCTGCTGACCCTCAGCGCCGACGAGCGCCGCCGCGGCGTCGTCGCCTTCTCGTCGGGCAACCACGCGCAGGGGGTGGCCCTGGCCGCGCAGATGACGGAGACGACGGCCATCATCTGCATGCCGTCGGACGCGCCGAAGCTCAAGCTCGAGGCCACGCGGCGCTACGGCGCCGAGGTCGTCTTCTACGATCGCCAGCGCGACGACCGCGAGGCAGTGGCGCGCGCGCTGGCCGAGAAGACGAACCGCGTGATCGTGCCGCCCTATGACGACGAGGCGATCATGGCCGGGCAGGGAACGGCCGCCCTCGAGCTGTTCCAGGACGTGCCCTCGCTCGACGCGCTGCTGACCCCGGTGGGCGGCGGCGGGCTCATGGCGGGCTGCTCGACCGTGGCGCGGACGCTTTTCCCCGGCATCCAGATCTTCGGCGTCGAAACCGACACCGCCAACGACACGTACCTGTCGCTGCGCAAGGGCGAGCGCGTGACGATCCCGCCGCCCCCCACCATCGCCGACGGCATCCGTCTCACCACGCCCGGCGCGCTCACGTTTCCCATCCTCAAGGCCAACGTCAACGACATCGTGCTGGTGAGCGACGACGAGGTGCGCGAGGCGGTGCGGTTCCTGGCGCTCCGCGCGCACGTGGTGGCCGAGCCGACGGGCGCGGTGGCGGCGGCGGCCGTGCTCTCCGGACGCCTGCCGCTGCCGGCGGGGGCGCGGGTGGGGCTGGTGCTCTCCGGCGGCAACGTGGATCCCGACGTCCTCGGCGCCATCCTCCGCGGCTGAGGCGGAGGAGCTAGACCGCGACCGCCGCCAGTCGCAGGTCGTCGACCAGCATCCGGTAGAGGCGCTCCTGCGCCGCATCGTCCTCGCCACGGAGCACCGCGGAGGGATGGAGGGTGGCGAGCGTGCGCGGCGCCCACCGCGTCGCGAACACGCGGCCACGATCGCGCATGAGCCGGAATTCGTCGCCGAGCAACGCGCGTGCCGCGGTCGCGCCCAGGCACACGAGCGTCTCCGGCTTGATGACGGCGAGCTCCGCCTCGACCCAGGCCCGGCAGGCCGCGATCTCCGAGAGCCGCGGCGTCTGGTGGATCCGCCGCTTGCCCCGCATCACGAACTTGAAGTGTTTCACCGCGTTGGTCACGTACAGCGTGGCGCGGTCGAGGTGGACTTCGGTCAGCGCCCGATCGAGGATCTCGCCGGCCGGGCCGACGAACGGGGCGTCGCGCAGGTCCTCCTGGTCGCCGGGCTGCTCGCCGACGAGCACGACCCGCGCCTGTGCGGGGCCGCGACCGAACACCGTCTGGGTGGCGTCGCGATACAGCGGGCAGCCCTGGCAGCGCTTCGCCGCCGCGGCGAGCGTCGCAAGATCAGCGCCGGGCGGAACGAACGACGCTGCGCCGCCGCCCTCGGCTTCCATCCGAAGCACGTCCTGTTGCTCGGCGCGCTCGGCCTCCCGCCGTCCTTGGGCGGCGAGGCCGTGGAGCCGGCGCACCTTCGGGTGTGCGCGATCCTCGAGGAGGTCCCGCCGCTCGTTCACGATGCGCCACAGCACGTCGTAGAGCGCGGCCCAGCGCCCGGGGTCGCCGGCGATCGCCGCCTGTCGCGCGAGCTCGAGGAACCGTGGCGGCACGCGGAAGAACTTCGACGCCCTCGGCGCCGGCGGCGCGCCGGGCCGCTCGCGCCACTCGACGCCCTCGGGGGCGATGCCGTCGCTCAGCAGCGCCCGCGCGGCGGCCTGCCAGCGCTCGAACGTCGCCTCGATTTCGACGGTGACCATCGCGGCACCCATTCCGCCGCGACGCTCACCGGCGGTGAAAGGCGGGGACGACCTCTTCGGCGAGCTGCTGCAGCTGCTCGAGCATCCGGTCGGGCGGGCACATCGGCCGGGCGATGAACTTCGAGCCGCCGGCGGCCGCGTATTCCTCGAGGCGCTCGCGCAACAGCGCGGGCGGGCCGAAGGCCGTGCACGTCTCGAGCGTCGCGTCGTCCACGCGGTTTCGCGGGATGAACGGTCCGGCCAGGGCGCGGGCGGCGGCCCGGTCGGGGGCGAAGCAGAAGTTCACGAGCGTGCCGAAGTGATCGACGGGGACCTCGCGGCCCGCCTCGGCGGCGAACCGCTGCGTCTGCGCCACGCCGACGGCGAAGCGATCGGGCGGGATGAAGGACGGGATCCAGCCGTCGCCGAGCCGGCCCGCGCGGCGCATGGCCGCCTCGCTGTTGCCGCCGATCCACGCAGGCATCGGCTGCTGGATCGGCTTGGGCAGCACGGTGATCTTGTCGAGGCGCCAGAACTCACCCTCGAACGTGACCTCCTCCTCGCTCCAGCAGCGGCGCATGATCGCCAGCGCCTCGTCGGTGCGCCGGCCGCGCTCCTTGAACGGCACGCCGGCGGCGTGGAACTCGCGCTCCTGCTCGACCCCGATGCCGAAGGCCGGCAGCATGCGGCCGCCCGACAGGTAGTCGATCATCGCGATCTCGCGCGCGGCCGTGACCGGGTTACGGAACGGCGTGATGAAGACGCTCGGCCCGAACTTCAGCCGCCGCGTGCGCGCGGCGACGGCGGCCAGCGTGGTCATCGGCTCCGGCACGGGGAGCGGGGAGGACAGCCGCTCCGAGAACCAGAGCGAGTCGATCTCGGTCGTCTCGCAGAGCTCGACGAGCTGCCAGAGGAATCCGGCGCCCCCCGGGCCGGGCGGCCACGGTCCCGGCATGACGCCCACGCGATATTTGATTCGCACGGCGCCGACTGTACCACCGTTGACAGTCTTTCAGCCCGACCCGTAGAATGAACCGCGGTTCAGTCACGAACCATGCGCGATCCCGACAAGCCCCAGCAGATCATCGACGCCGCCGTGCGCGTGTTCGCGCGCTACGGGTTCTACAACTCGCGCGTGTCCGACATCGCGCGGGAGGCGGGCATCGCGAGCGGCACCATCTA
>QHSB01000715.1 GCA_003220335.1 Candidatus Rokuibacteriota bacterium | reverse complement strand
AGCGCTGGGAGATTTCGCCCGACGGCAAAAAGTACACGTTCCACCTCCGCAAGGGCGTGAAGTTCCACGACGGCGCCGATTTCACGGCCGACGACGTGAAGGCGGCCTACGAGCGCATCGCGCGGCCGCCCAAGGGCGTGGTCATCCCGCGCACGCCGCTCTTCGCGACCGTGGGCGACATCGTCGTGGTCGATCCGCACACGATCGAGTTCCGACTGACGGAAGCGCGGCCCAAGGCATATATGCTCGGCGCGTTCGCGAGCGGCTGGAACATCATCGTACGCAAGAAGACGCTCGAGGAGAACCAGGGCAACCTGCGCCAGGTGATGAACTACCCGGGCACGGGCCCGTTCAAGCACGTCTCGCGCAAGGACAAGGAAATCTGGATCATGGAGCGCTTCCCCGACTACTGGAACAAGGGGCTGCCGCTCGTGGACAAGCTCGAGATCTACCACTTCCTACCGTTCACGCCGGAGCTGGGCGCGTCGTTCCTGTCGGGCCGCGTGGATTACGCGCGGCTGCTCGATCCCGTCACGTGGCGGCGCGCCAAGGAGATGCCCGGCGTCACCGCCGCCAACTTCAACCAGTCGGTCATCCAGGCCTTCTGGACCAACATGCAGAAGAACAAGGCGCTGGCCGATCCGCGCGTGCGCCGCGCCATCCATCTGGCCATGGACCGTCCCACGCTGATCGAGGTCGTCAAGGACACGGCCCCGATGCAGGTGGGCGGCTTCGTCTACCCGTTCCACCCGATGTCGACCCCGCGCGCCGAGCTCGAGAAGAAGCTGGGCTATCAGAAGGACGTCAAGCCGGCCGTGCAGGAGGCTCGCAAGCTGATGGCGGCGGCGGGGTACGCTCAGGGTCTCCGCAATCTCGACTTCGTCGTGCGCGACATCCCGACCTTCAAGCTCTGGGCCGTCGCCATTCAGGCCATGCTCAAAGAGCATCTGAACATCGAAAGCAACCTGAGAGTCGTTCAGACGTCGGTCTGGTTCGATGAAGCCCAGGCCGGTAACTTCGACTTGGCCATCAGCGCTATCGTGTCCACGCTGATGGATCCCTCCGACATCTTCAGCGCATGGTACGGCAAGGACGGTCCGCAGAACTACTCGCGCTGGACGAACGCGCCGTTTCACGACATCGCCAGCCAGGTCGATCGCGAGCTGGACGACAACAAGCGCCGCGCGCTCGTGCGGAAGGCCGAAGACATTCTCGAGAACGATCCGCCGCTCATCCCGGTGGCCTACGAGCAGATCTACGACGCGTACTACAACCGCGTCCACGGACAGAACCCCAGCACCTACTTCGGCATCTACGACGTCGTGCGGTGGGACCAGGTCTGGCTCGGGTGATCGAGGAGCGCATCATCACGCCGCGTGATGAGCGCGCGATCGAGGGGCGCGTGATCGAGGGGGGCCGCGGCTCCGCCGCGGTCCCCCGAACGTTGGGGGCTGTGGGGGGCCATGTCGGGGCCCCCTTCGCGATGCGCGTAATCGAGGAGCGCCACGATTCATTCGGGGCGCGCCGAGCGCTGGGGGGTGTGAGGGGCCATGTCGGGGCCCCCCACGCGATTAGCGAGCGCGTGATCGAGGCGCGCCACGATTCATTCGGGGCGCGCCGAGCGCTGGGGGGTGTGGGGGGCCATCTCGGGGCCCCCCACGTGCATTGAAGAAGTACCTGGCGCGCCGGGCAGTGTACGCCGTCGTCACACTGCTCGGCGTGTCGCTCAGCATCTTCGTCATCCTGCGCATCCTGCCCGGCGATCCGCTCGTGGCCATCCTCGGCGTGGAGGGCCACGCGCGCATGATGCCGGCCGACCGCGTCCGCATCATGGCCGATCTCGGCCTCTCTGACCCGCTGCCGGTGCAGTACGTCCGGTGGCTCCGCGACATCGCCGTCGGCCGACTCGGCAAGTCATTCTTCCGCGGTGACACGGTGGCCGATCTGATCTCGCACCGCGGGCCCATCAGCGCGGAGATCGGCGTGCTGGCGCTCGTCGTCTCCTGGCTGGTCGGGCTGCCCGTCGGCATCCTGAGCGCATTCAAGCCGAATAGCCTTCCGGACGGCGTGGCGCGCATGCTGTCGATCCTCTTCATCGCCATTCCGGGATTCTGGCTCGGCATGCTCATCGTGCTCGCGTCGCTGTTCTGGTTCGGCTACAAGACGCCGATCATCATCGTCCACGCCTGGGAGGCCCCGTGGCAGAACCTCCAGATCGTGATTGGCCCCGCCGTCGTGCTGGGCCTGGCCCAGGGCGCCTACATCGCGCGGATGTCACGCTCGTGCCTGCTGGAGGTCATCAGCGAGGACTTCGTTCGCACCGCGCGTGCCAAGGGATTGCGCGAAGGAGTGGTGGTCATGCGTCATGCGCTGCCCAACGCGCTGCTGCCCGTGATCACCATCTCCGGCGTGCTGCTCGGCTTCGTGCTCGGCGGCTCGGTGGCCGTCGAACAGGCCTTCGGCGTGCCCGGACTCGGCCGCGCGCTCGTCATCGCCGTGATCGAGCGCGACATCATCGTGGTACAGAACCTCGTGCTGCTCTACGCCGTGATCTTCGTGGTGGTCAACGTGCTGGTCGACCTC
>QHSB01000516.1 GCA_003220335.1 Candidatus Rokuibacteriota bacterium | reverse complement strand
GAGGTCGAGGCGTTCGTCTCCGCCAACGGCGCGCTGCTCACGCGCCTGAACTACACGTCGCACATCCCCTGCAATGGCGTGGACGAGCCCAAGTCCGTGGAGTCGTACGGCCTCGGCCTTCAGGTCGTCTTCGACGGCCGGCGCGTCGGCTTCGGCAGCGAGCCGAGCGATCTGTCGCAGGCCGGCGTCGAGCGCGCGTTCGACAAGGCGCGGCGCTCCGCGGTGGCCGACCCCGAGTTCGTCTCGCTGCCGCGGCCGCTGCCCGTTCCCCGCGCGCTGACCGACTACCACGATCCCGCGCTCATGCGCGTGAGCGACGAGCGCCTGGTCGAGGCCGGCTGGACGATCGTCGGCGGGGCGCTGCGGACATTTCTCGCGTCGTCGCGCCTGGCCGAGCTGGCCGAGAGCGAGGCGGCGCTGCGCCGGCTCGGCCTGCTCGTCGGCGGCGACGTGACCATCCTCCAGGAGCGCATGGCCATCGCCTCCAGCGCCATGCCGCGCGCGCAGACCGACGAGTCGACACTCGTCAGCGCGTTCGTGACGTCGATGGTCGAGGCGCACGCGGCGAAGGGCTCGGGCTGGTCCACCGGAACGCGGCTCGACGACTTCAGCGACGAGGCGGGCAGCGAGGCCGCGCAGGCGGCCATCGCCGCCGTCGGCGGCGTGCGCGTGCCGTCGGGGCGTTACACCGTCGTGTTCGGCCGTCAGCCGGTGGCCGACATTCTCAACGACCTGATCATCCCCGCCTGCCACGCGGACACGTTCTACGCCTCCGCGTCGCCGTTCGTGGGCCGCCTGGGCCGCCGCGTGGCCTCGCCCGCGCTGTCCATCTACGACCACGGTGCCATGCCGGGGATGATGGGCTCCAAGGGCATCACCTGCGAGGGGCTGCCGACGGGGCGCACCGACCTCATTCGCGACGGCATCCTCACCGGCTGTCTGTCGTGCTGGTACGACACGCAGCGCCTGCTGCGCGATCCGCAGCGCGCGGCCAAGCTCGGCGGCGACGACGCGGCGCAATCCACGGCGCTGGTGCCGCGCAACGGCTTTCGCTTCGGCGCCGGCGGCGGCCGGCAGTTCACCAATCGGCCCTCGGCGGCCGCCACCAACGTCGTGGTCGAGGGCGCGGACCCGGTGAGCCGCGACGAGCTGCTGCGCCGCGTCGGCCACGGGCTCTACATCGGACGCATCTGGTACACGTACCCGATCAACGGACTGCGCGCGGGCGATTTCACCTGTACGGTGACGGCGGATTCTTATATGATTCGCGACGGCCGGATCGCGGAGCCGATCAAAGCGAACGCGATCCGGATCAACGACAACATCACGACGTTCCTGAACAACGTCGCCGGCATCACCAAGGACGTGAAGGGCACGATCGTGTGGGCGGCCGACGAGGTCGTGTACGCCCCCGAGATCGCCGTCACCGACGTCCGCGTTGACGCCATCGCCGAACACACGGAGGACCTGGATGGCTGACGCGCGCCTGGACGCGATCGCCCGGGGCTGCCGGGTGCAGATCATCCGGATGCTGACGCACGCGGGATCGGGTCACCCCGGCGGCTCGCTGTCGGTGATCGACCTGCTCGTTGCGATCGCGTTCGGCCGGCTGCGCCACGACCCGCGGCGCCCGGACTGGCCGGAGCGCGACCGCATCGTGCTCAGCAAGGGTCACGCCGTGCCGGCGCTCTACTGCGTGATGGCGAAGGCCGGCTACTTCTCCGAGGACGCGCTGATCACGCTGCGCAAGCTCGGCTCACCACTGCAGGGCCATCCCGACCGCGTCGCCCTGGCCGGGATCGAGGCGGCCACCGGCTCGCTCGGGCAGGGCCTCTCGGTCTCGCTCGGGCTGGCCCTCGGCGCCAAGCTCGCGGGATCGCCCTCGCGTGTCTATTGCATCCTCGGCGACGGCGAGATCCAGGAGGGCCAGGTGTGGGAAGCGGCCATGTCGGCGCCCCGGCTCGGCCATCCCGATCATCCGCTCGACAACCTCGCCGTGATCGTCGACTACAACAAGATCCAGCTCGACGACTTCGTCAGCAAGGTGCTCGATCTCGAGCCCGTCGTCTCCAAGTGGCAGGCGTTCGGCTGGCCGGTGATCGAGATCGACGGCCACGACATGGCACAGATCGACAAGGCGCTCGACCAGGCCGAGGCCACGAAGGGCACGCCGACGCTGGTGGTGGCGCACACCGTCAAGGGCAAGGGCGTGTCGTTCATGGAGAACAACCCGGAGTGGCACGGCAAGGCGCCGAAGCCGACGGAGGCGGTGGCCGCCATCCGCGAGATCCTCGGCGTGACCGAGGCGGCCTGGGACGGCTATCTCGAGAGCGACAAGGCGACCGCGGCCATCGTCAGCGAGCTGCGCGCACTCGACAAGAAGTAACCCTCGACCCGGAGTCAGCGGAGGAGCGATGCCTGCCAAAGCCAGCCGCGTCGCGTTCGGAGAGGCGCTCATCGAGCTGGGCGCGAAGGACGAGCGCATCGTCACCCTCGACGCCGACCTGTCGAAGTCCACCATGACGGCCGGCTTCGCCAAGAAATTCCCCGGCCGCGCCTTCAACCTCGGCATCGCGGAATCCAACATGGTCGGCATCGCGGCCGGGCTCGCGCTGACCGGCCGCGTGCCGTTCGCGTGCTCGTTCGCCTGCTTCATCGTCGGCCGCTTCGAGACGATCCGCATCTCCGTCGCCTACACCAACGCCAACGTGAAGATCGTCGGCACCCACGTCGGCGTCGCCATCGGCGAGGACGGCTACAGCCAGATGGGGCTCGAGGACATCGCGTGCATCCGCGCGCTGCCCAACGTGCCGATCGTCCAGCCCGCCGACGAGGTCGAAACGAAGCAGGTGGTCGCCTACGCGGCCGAGCATCAGGGCCCGCTCTATCTCAGGCTGACGCGTCAGAACCTCGAATCCGTCTGCCCGCCGGACTACCAGTTCCGCCTCGGACGCTGGTGCCTGCTGCGCCCGGGCACGGACGTCACGCTGATCGCCAGCGGCGGCACCGTGTTCAACGCGCTCGAGGCCGCCAGGCGTCTTTCGTCCGAGGGTATCTCGGCCGAGGTGATCAACGCCGCCTCGATCAAGCCACTGGACGAAGAGATGCTCGGGCGCTCGGCGGCCAAGACCGGCCGCGTGGTCACGGTCGAGGACCACTCGATCGCCGGCGGTCTCGGCGGCGCCGTGGCCGAGTGGCTCTCCGAGGTGCGGCCGACCCCGCTCAAGCGCATCGGCACCACCGCCTTCGGCGAGTCGGGCGATCCCCGGAGCCTGTACGCCAAGTTCGGCTTCGATCCGGCAGGGATCGCGCGGACGGTGGCGAAGTTCCTCGCGCGCTGAGCCGGACATGATCCATCAACTGCGCATCTACGAGATCTTCGAGCCCAGCAAGGCGGCCTTTCACGATCGCTTCCGCGATCACGCGGCGCGGATCATGAGGGCGCACGGCTTTCAGATCGTCGCCATGTGGGAGGCGCGGACCGAGCGGCGAACCGAGTTCGTGTATCTCCTCGCGTGGCCGAACGAGGCGACGAAGACTACGGCGTGGGCCAGGTTCATGGCTGATGAGGAATGGAAGGAGATCAAGCGCGTGACCAGCGCCAAGCACGGAGATCTTGTCGGTGCGATCGAGGATCGCGTGCTCGTGGCCACCGCCTACTCTCCGTCACGAGCCTGATCGCATGTCGCGCTACTTCTGCCACGACCACGCCGATGTCCTGACGCTGGAGACGCGCATGTTGGACGCGCGCCCTGGCGCCGTCGTGCTCGAGCAGAGCCCGTTTCACCCCGGCGGCGGCGGCCAGCTACCCGACCGCGGCCGCCTCGCGTGGGCGTCGGGCGACGTCGCGATCACGGGGTTCGAGGTGGCCGACGGCCGCGTGTGGCACCTGCTCGCCGAGCCGGTCGAGCCCGCCGGCGTCGTGCAAGCGTCAGTGGACCCGGCCTTCCGCGCGCTCCAGACCGCGCTGCACACCAACGCCCACGTGCTCAACGCGCTCGTCTTCCAGGTCTTCCGGGGCGCGCTCATCACCGGCGCGCAGCTGAACGACGACGGCACGGCGCGCACGGACTTCGATCTCCCCGACGTGGACAACGACCGGCTGCGCGCGCTGGAGCCGCAGCTCAACGACGTCATCCGCCAGGACCTGCCGCTGCGCGTGTCCTACGTCGCCGCCGACGCGCTCGCGAGCGAGCCAGGCCTGATCCGCTGCCGCTCGGTGGCGCCGCCGCCCGCGTCCGACGGCAGCGTGCGGGTCGTCGAGATCGTCGGGCTCGACCGCCAGGCGTGCGGCGGCACGCACCTGGCGTCCACCGGCCGCTCACGCGCCGTGCGCATCCTCAAGATCGACAACAAGGGCCGCCACAACCGCCGCGTGAAGATCGGCCTCGTCGACTAGACGGCTCGCCACCCGCAGCCTGGAGCCCCGCATGGCAACCATCCTGTTCATGGTGAAGGCCACCATCCCGTCCGACAAGGAAGCCGCGTTCAACCGCTGGTACAACGAGGAGCACGTGCCGCAGGTCTTCCAGTTCCCCGGGCTCGTCAGCGCGCGCCGCTACAAGCTCGTCGACGGCGACGATAAATATCGCTATATGGCGATATATGAGCTACAGGACGAGGCGACCTACCGGCGCTTCGTCGCCTCCGACCACATGAAGACGCTGCGCGCGGAGTACGACGCGCACTTCCCGATGAGCGAGCGCGCGCGGCTGGCGTACGCCCAGGTCTGGCCATAGGGAAAAGTATTGCGGAGTCGCCCGCCTGGACGCATTGTGGAGGCCGATCGAGCGGGGGAGGTGATGAGTCTCGGCCCCGATCCGGTGTGCAACTCACTCAAAGGGGAGGAGAGCACGATGCACTCGATCTGGCGTGCGGTGACTCTTGGCATTGTCGTCACGCTCGCGGTGGTCCTCGGGGTCAACGTCACGAACCTGTCGGCTCAGGCGAGCGATCCGCGGGTCGGCACGTGGAAGCTCAACGTCGCGAAGTCCAAGTACAGTCCCGGCCCGGCTCCCCAGAGCCAGACGCTGAAGGTCGAGGCGTCGGGCAAGGGCGAGAAGGTGACGTCCGAGGTGGTCGGCGCGGACGGCAAGCGCAATACGTCCACGTACACGGCCAATTTCGACGGCAAGGACTATCCGCTCAGCGGATCCCTCGTGGGCGCCGACAAGGTGTCGCTCAAGCGCATCGACGCGCGGACGACCGAGCGCACCGACAAGAAGGACGGCAAGACCGTCATGACGCTCAAGCGCGTCGTCTCCCAAGACGGCAAGACGATGACCGTCACGTCGAAGGGCACGAACGCCGAGGGCAAGCCCGTCAACAACGTCGTCGTCTTCGAGAAGCAGTAGCGGCGCGGGCGCGGCCACGCGCGACACGCGTGGCCGCCTCCTTGACCGCCCCGCCGTGGACTGAATCGGTGGATCCCTTCCCTGCATCCCAACGGACGAGGAGGAGATCCGAGATGACCCTGACCGAAGCGACGTTCGACGAGACGCTGGCCACCACCGACGAGCTGCTGCTCGTGGATTTCTGGGCGCCATGGTGCGGGCCCTGCCGGGCGCTCTCGCCGGTCCTGGAGGCGCTCGAGCGCGACGGGGCGGGCCGCCTGCGCGTGGCGAAGGTGAACGTGGACGAAGAGCCGTCGCTGGCCGGACGCTACGAGATCCGCTCGATCCCGACCATCCTGTTCGTCAAAGACGGGCGCGTCGTCGACACGGTCATCGGCGCGGTGCCCCGCGCGGCGCTCGACGCCAAGGTCGCCAAGCACCTGTCGCCGTAGCGACCGAAAACCGTCATAGCAATGTAGGCGGCACTGGGACACACTCCCGGGCGGAGTTCATTCCGCCAGGAGGTGTGATCATGCACTCCTACATCCGTTCCCTCGCCGCGTTCCTGACGCTCGCCGTCCTGGCCGTCGCCGCGCCGGCGCGCGCCGAGCCGCGACGCGAGGCGCCGCTCGTCATCGGCCACCGGGGTACCGCCGGCTACCTACCCGACCACACGCTCGAGGGGTATGCCCTCGCCATCGAGCTGGGCGCCGACTTCGTCGAGCCGGATCTCGTGGCGACGAAGGACGGTCATCTCATCGCGCGCCACGAGCCCAACCTGATCGCGACCACCGACGTGAGCCAACGCCCCGAGTTCGCCGGGCGCCGGCGCGTCGCGATTGTCGACGGCGCCGCGGACGAGGGTTGGTTCGCGTCGGACTTCACGCTGCGCGAGATCAAGACGCTGCGCGCCGTGCAGCCCTTCGCCGACCGGTCGCAGCAGTTCAACGGCCGCTTCGAGATCCCGACGCTCGAGGAGATCATCGACCTCGTCAAGCGAAAGTCACGGGAGAAGGGCCGCACGATCGGCATCTACCCCGAGACCAAGCACCCGACGTACCACGAATCGATCGGCCTGCCGCTCGAGGGCCGGCTCGCGCGCATCTTGCACGCCGCCGGCTGGGATCGGCGCGATTCGCCCGTGTTCCTCCAGTCCTTCGAGCCATCGAGCCTCAAGAAGCTGCGGCGGCTGACCAACAACCGGTCGATCCAGCTCATCGACGCCAACGACGTCAACCCCGACGGCACGCTCGACTTCACGGCGCCCTTCGACCGGCCGTACGATTGGACCGCCTCCGGCGATCCGCAGCTGCTGGCGCGCCGCTTCGACTTCCTCACCACCGACGAGGGGCTGCGGGAGGTCAAAACCTACGCCGACGGCATCGGGCCCTGGAAGCGCTACATCGTGAGCACGGCCGCCGTCGATCTCAACCACGACGGCCACGTGGGCGACGAGAACGGCGACGGAAAGATCGACGAGTCGGATCGCGCGCTGCTGCACCCGACCGATCTGGTCGAGCGCGCGCATCGGAACGGCCTGCTCGTACACACGTGGACGTTCCGCAACGAGCCCAAGCGGCTGGCGGCGAACTACCAGGCCAACCCGGTGAGCGAGATCCTCATGTTCTTCGAGCTGGGCGTGGACGGCATCTTCACCGACTTCTCGGACACGGGCGTGGTGGCCCGGCTCCTGCTGCAGCTCGCCCGCGACCGCGACTTCGCGCGCTGCTTCGTCGCGGGAGAGTGCCGCTAGGAGTCTTTCGGCTGCGCCGGGACGCTCCGAAGGCTGGGGGTATGGGGCCATTTCGGGGCCCCCATGGGCTGCGCCGTCTAGAGGAGCGCCCCGGCTGTGCCGGGGCGCTCCGAACGTTGGGGGTTTGGGAGGCCATTTCGGGGCCCCCATAGGCTGGCGCCGTCTAGAGGAGCGCCCCGGCTGTGCCGGAGCGCTCCGAACGTTGGGGGGTTTGGGGGGCCATTTCGGGGCCCCCC
>QHSB01000515.1 GCA_003220335.1 Candidatus Rokuibacteriota bacterium | reverse complement strand
GGAGTTGTATCGAATCGACCTTCCGGCGCCGGCCATCGGCCAGGCGTGGAACGGCGCGCTCGCCGCGCCCACTCTCGCGCGCGTCGACGGAAGCGGTAACCTCGCGGTGGTCGTCGGCACCGTCGCGAGCGGTGTCGTCGTCTACGACCTTCCGAACACGGCGAACGCGCGGATCCTCTGGGGAACGGGCCGCGGCAACTACCGGCGCTCCGGGACCGCTGAAGTCGCTCCATGAGCAGGAGCATCTAGGCCGACCGACGGTGATCTTTCTGATCCGGCACGGCGAGACGGTCGGCAACGCCTCGCGCACCGTGCAGCTTCCCGACAGCCACGTGTTCGTCTACAGGGAGGCGCTGGACGAGCTGATCCGAGACGTCGACGCTGCGGCGCAGGCCATGTGGGACTGGATCGCCACGAGGGCGCCCGATCTGGCTGAGGCACCACGGCGTGGCCCGCATCAAGACACGCCACCCTGACGCCTCGGCGCGATTTTCCACGCTCATTCGGTGAGTGGCGTAAACTCCGACGACGCCCACGAACGCCGCCAGCGCTGCGCACGTTTGCGCAAGCGTGGAGAGGACGTACAGAACGATCGTTCCCTGATCGGGCACAGCTGGACCGAAGGTACGGGGCGAGGGTTGAACGTCAAGCGGACGGCTTCGTCAAACTCCGACTGAGTGCCTCGAAAGCCGCCCGCAGCACCGCACCCCACGGTGTCCGATCCGCGCCGAAGCCCTCGGCCGCGCTCATCGCGTCGTGCGAGAACGTGGCGCTAAAGACCGGTCAACGACGAACGGCGCGTAACGGAAAAAATCGCGATGTCGCGACAACGGTGTGCCCGTTCTGTGCCCGCGACGGTCCGTGATCGACCAACAGTAACCAATGAGAACCAACGAGCCCGGCGAGCTAAGCTGCGGCCGTGTAATGCCTCCGCATACTTGCCCGCCGCCGGTGCTCGGTCTGAAAATCCTGGTGTCGGCGGTTCAATCCCGTCCCTGCCCACCACTTTTTTTGCTTCGCTTGTCCGCGCCGCCACGTCGCCTTGCGAACCGGGGACGATGAGGGTACCCTCCGCCAACACTTCGGACGGAGGCGGCCGTGGACATAGAACTGAGCGAGATCAGCCCGATCATGTTGGTTCTGCTCTGGCGTCGGCGACTGTACGGCGGCTGGCGCTTCT
Organism: Candidatus Rokuibacteriota bacterium; assembly: GCA_003220335.1. Classification (GTDB taxonomy): domain Bacteria; phylum Methylomirabilota; class Methylomirabilia; order Rokubacteriales; family CSP1-6; genus AR12. The sequence continues at coordinate 10,082 of QHSB01000515.1, read as the reverse complement.
ACGCGATCACGAACTAGCTCGCCGCGGGTCCGGCCATCCAGGACGGCGTGCCTCCGGCGCGATGATCCTGACGGCAGGACGTCGGGGGCGGCCAGTGCAGGAGCACGTGGGCGTACCGGCTCGGGTGCAGGTCGGCTCCAGCCTTGCGGAAATACGCCTCCCAGAACCGTCCAATGTTGTTGGCGAGGTCGGCCGTCGGCGCGGACACTCCGGACACGTAAACGCACACGCCGCGGAGGTCGGGGATCGCTCGCTTCGCGTCGAGCTCGGCCAGGAGCTTCGGCGTCGTCGTGGCCGTCCACGGCATCTTATCGAACGCGTACGGCGGATAGTCCTCGATCATGTCCGACATCAGGATGAGGACCTTGTTCCGGGAGTCGGCGCTGAAGAGCTTCTCGGCGAGGAGCAGCGAGCTGAAGATGTCGGTGTAGCGCGCCTGGGAATGCCGCCCCAGGGCCGCCGCGGTCTGCGTCCGTAGCGACTCCTTGACCTGGGCGATCCGCGCCTCGGTTTCCCTCGCCTCCCGGGTGTATTTCATGACGTTGTTCAGCCAGCCGTTGAACTGCGGACGCTGCGGAAGGTCGGCCTCCACGAGCGGCCGGAACTCGGTCAGGGTCTTGTCGTGGATCGGGGCGATGAGGAAGCTATCGCCCGGTTGGAGCCAGGGCAGGATCTGCTTCTCGATCTCACGCTTGAAACCCACCCGGTCGTTGCCGCCGACGCTGTCGGAGAAGTCCACGAAGACGACGACCGCGGTTCCCCGCGGCGCGGCGGCCTGCGACGACCGCGTGCACCCCGCGGCCAGGGCAAGGATCGGCAGCGCCAGGAGACCCAGGAGCAACGCCATTCGCTGTCGCGCCACCTGTCGATTACGCATCAGTGGCCCTCGTGGTGATTGTTGTTCAGGGAGACGTTCGGCCACCACTGCAGGGGCGGGAACTCCGCGTTCTTCCGGAACGATGGCGGCGGCAGCAGCTTGCGGTGACGGATGTTGGTCTGCCGGTAGAGCTGCACGCGCTGATTCGTCAGCGCTCTGATCTGGTCGATCTGGCTCTTCGCCTGTTCGATCTCGCCGTTGAGCTGGGTCCCGACCTCGTAGAGCTTGTTGCGGACGGGGTTCCTCTTGCGATCCAGCGACCGCAGCGAGTGATGGAAGCCGTCGAGCCGTTCGTCGGGATCATGGGCGAAGTAGGACGCGACGGTGGCTCCGAAGAACACCAGGAGGTTGAGGGCGAAGAGGGCGTAGGCCATCTGGTTGCCCTCGGGCGAGACGAAGCCGGTGCCCGAGAACTGCGACGAGATGTAGGTGTTGCGGAGCAGGCTGACGGCATAGAGGGTGGCCCCCACGACCAGCGGCGTCAGCACGCCGATCAGGACGTTGCCGACGCGCTTGGGGATCGCGTGCCGCAGGTGGACGCCGATGAACACACCGATCAACGGAATGATGATGGCCAGGGTGGAGGCCATCACGTACGTCAGGTATTCCGCCTCGCCGAAGAGGCGAAAGACCACGGTGTTCAGCGGGAACTCGCCCACGGCCAGGAACCCGATCAGCGCCCAGTGGAACACCGGCGGAAAGAGGATCGCCGCATCCCGACCCAGCTCCGCCGATCTGGTCCGGTACCCTTCGTTGATCGGACGGATGCGGCGCTCGAGCTCGTCGAGCTTTCGCTGGAACGCCTCGACGACCGGCCGGAGCCTGGAAATCTTCGCGGAGGCGGCCTTGTAGATCTGCTGGACCGCCTGCTCACCATTGGAGATCAACGCCTGCTCGAACGGCGCCGGCGTGTAGGAGCCCATCTCCGGGAGGTTCCGCTCGCCGTCCTTCTGCCCTTCGGCGAGGATGCGGCTCTCGTCCGCAAATTCCGGGGGCGGAATCTGGCGTTGCGAGCGCGTGAGATGCATGAGCTTCATCCCTCGTGCTTCTTGAGAACGGAGCTGAGCTCGTCGATCAGGAACTTGACGTTGTCGAGCACCGTGTCCTCGGTGGAGGAGAGATCCGTCATCCGCTTCATGACGGCCTGGTAGTCGACCTTCATCTGGGCGAGCGTCTGGTGCAGCGCGTCGACGCTCGTCCGGAGGCCGTCCCGCTCACTCTTCAGGGCGGACCAGCGCTTCTGCAGCGACTCGAGCTGGTCGCGCATCTCGCTCGACTGCTGGACCAGCTCGCGGTACTCGGTGATGGCATCGATGATCCGTTTGACTTCTGTGTCGTTCAGCACTGCGGGACTCCTTTCATCGAGTTGGAGTTCACGGCTGCGATTGCGTGGGCCAACAGCGTTGCGCGTTCGAGGCTCACGGAGCCTCGACGACGGCGATGAGCTCTTTTGGTGAGCATCGGGCCCGGAGCGCGGTCCGCCCCGCAGGGATCACCGATGACACGATTCGACGTTCACCCACCTTCGCGCGAGGCAAGGTGACACCGCTCGGACCGTTCTGGATGTCCTGCTGTCATCGCCGATGCCACAGACGATGACAGCCCGCGCATCGCACGACACGGCTCCGGAGGGCCGGCGGCCGCAAAATCGCGGGTTCTGGCCGCACCGCCTGTCTGGCGTGGCCCTTGCCTGTCGTGGACCCGTGCGCTGGAACCGTAACCATCGGAGCGCCCAGGACGTGTCGGCCGCCTTCATCACCGAAGGCTCCGAAGTGGTGGGGACGTGCTCGTTCAGCGGCAGCGTCATCCTCAACGGCAGGGTCAAGGGGGACATTCGCGCCACGGGCACGCTCAGCATTGCGCAAGCCGGGCGGATCGAGGCCCGGCTTCACGCACCGATCGTGATCGTCGAAGGAGAGGTCGTCGGCAGCATCGTCGCAGCCGAGCGAATCGAGTTGCGGGCTGAGGCGCGCGTCTACGGCGATCTGGAGACGGCGGTCCTGGTCATCGAGGAGGGCGCCGTCTTCGAAGGTCAGACGAGGCCGCCGGTCGGTCAGGGCGCCGAAGCACGCCGCAACGGCGCCGGCGACCCACGGCCCGGCGCCACCACGACGGTGGCGGCGCTGGCGACCTGACGCCGGACCCGACGCGCGACCATCCGATCTAATAAGGGAGGCAAAAACAACATGGATAAACAGGAGGTCACCCGGATGATCCGTCAGCGGATGGACGCCGGGATCCTGCCTCGCATCATCGCGCCACTGACGACGGAGCCCGGGTGGCCCACGTCTCCGACAGGGCACATCACGGCCGATACCGCGATCGGCGTGGTCCGGTGTGCCGCGTGCGACGCTCCGGGCGCGCAGGTCGCCTACCGGTTCCCCGACGGCCGGATCGTGCGGTTTCACGGGCGCTGCCACGGGCTCTGGGAAGACGAGTGCCGACGGGTCGGCGTGAACGGCTGAGGTTGTCCCGGCACCGGATCGCCCCGGCAGCACCGTGAGAGGTTGTCGGCCGTGAGGTAGGATCGGCTGATGATCGAGCCCACCTGGACGTCGTGACCGCGATCGCGATCCGTCTGGCGAGGAAGGACGACGCGGCAGCGATCGCCGCCATCTACAACGAGGGCATCGCCGACGGGGTGGCGACGTTCGAGACGGAGCCGCGAACCGCCGAGCAGATCGCCGCGCTGCTCGCCGACAAGGGCGAGCGTTATCCCACCGTCGTCGTCGAGCGGGACGGCCGCGTGATCGCGTGGGCGGGCGCGGGCGCCTACCGCGCGCGGCCGGCCTATGCCGGAGTGGCCGAGCACTCCGTCTACGTGGCCCGCGCCGCGCGCGGGACCGGCGCCGGGCGGGCGGCGCTGAACGCGCTCTGCGCGGAGTACGCGGCGCGCGGATTCTGGAAGCTGGTCTCGCGCATCTTCCCGGAGAACAGCGCGAGCCTCGTGCTGCACGAGCGCTGCGGCTTTCGCGTCGTCGGTGTCTACCGTCGGCACGGCAAGCTCCGCGGCGAATGGCGCGACTGCGTGATCGTCGAGAAGCTGCTGGACCCGTGAGGCCGGTCGCCCTCCTCGTCGTCCTCGCGGCGCTGCCCGGCGCCGGGCTCCCCGCGGCGGCGCCTGCCACGGCGCACGAGAGCGCACAGGACGTCCCGGCTGCCGAGCCGGTCGCGCGCGCCGGTCTCGAGCGCCGTCAGACGCTGCCGCCCACGCCGCCGATCCCGCCGATCCTCGAGGTGAGCGGCGCGCTGCGCGGGGGCGCGCAGTGGGTCCTGAATCCTCCGCGGGCCCGCGACGACGTCTTCGGCTTCGGCGCGCTCGACGCCGTTGTCGTCCTGCGCCCCACGCCCAACGTCACGCTGCTCGCCGACGTCGAGACCATCGTGGGGCCCGGCCCCGACGCGGCGCTGGGCAGCCTGTCGCGCGTCAACGAGGAGAGCGAGCGGCTCTTCGGCGACGACACCAGGGTCTTCCTGCGCGAGGCGTGGATCCGGCTGCAGTCCAGCGACGCCTCGATCCGGCTCAACGTCGGCAAGCTGGATGTCCAGCACTACTTCGACCGCAACTTCTTCGCGGAGGACGAGACGCGGCAGTTCCTGAACGCGGCGCTGGTCGGCAACCCGCTGCTCGCGCCGCCGCCGAACGGCCCGGGGGCCTCACTGCGGATCAGCCGGGGAGACTGGCGCTACGCCGTCGGCGTCCATGCGCCGGGCGACGTCGACGACGACCTCTCGGGTTTGCCATACGTCATCGCCGAGCTCGGCCGTCGCCGCATCTTCTCGCTCGCCGGCCACTATCGCTGGTGGGCGCGCGTCGGCTCCGTGCCCGAGCGTCGCGACGATGTCACGTGGGGCACGGGGATCAGCATCGATCAGCTGGTGGCCGCCGACACCGGCGTGTTCGTGCGCGCCGGCCTCGGGCGGAGCGGGGGCGAGTCGCTGACGTCGCATGCGTGGTCGGCAGGCGTGCAGCATACGCCGTCGTGGCTGGGGCGTGCGAAGGACCTGGTGGGCGCCGGCTATGCGTTTGTGCGCCAGCCCCAGGGGCGGGAGCAGGTGGCCGAGGTTTACTACAACGTCTCGCTGGCCGATTGCTGCGCGCTCATCGCGAACGTGGAGTGGATCGTCTCCGGCCCGAATCAGGTCAGCGGCCGGCGCAATCGCGACGTGATCGTGCCCGGTCTGCGCGCGCTGATACTTTATTGACTTAACTGTTTAGCGAATGCACCATTACGCTGTGACCCCGAAGCGACACGGAACTCGGCACGGGCGCTGGACGGCGCAGGCCGAGCAGCTCCTCGATCTCCTCAACGCCCTCGGCAGCACGATCTTCCGACAGTTTCTCTGGCAGCGTGCCGCCGAGCTCGACCTCAGCTATGCGCAGGGCCAGGTGCTCTTCCACGTGGCCGCGCACCCCGCCTGCCGCATGGGCGACGTGGGCAAGGCCTTCGGGGTCACGCTGCCCGCCGTCACGCACCTGGTCGACCGCCTGGAGGACAAGGGCTTCGTCACCCGCGCCGACGATCCGGGCGACCGCCGCGCCTACGTGCTCGAGGTGACGCGCGCGGGCGGCGCGCTCGTGGACGAGCTGCACGCGATGCGGCTGCGCGGCCTCGAGACCGTGCTCGCGCGGATGTCCGCCGACGACCGCGCGCGCGTCGTGCGGGGGCTCGAGGCGCTCGTCGAGGCGTCGGTGGAGGTCGCCGGGCGATGAGACGCGCGCTCGCGCTCCTCGCCGTGCTCGCGCTGGCCGGCTGCAGTGACCGCGCGTCGGGGACCCAGCCCGTGGCGGCGCCGCCCGCGGTGCCCGTCATCGCCGCCGAGGCCGTGCGCAAGGACATCCCGCTGGACGTCGCCGTCATCGGCACCGTGCAGGCCCTCACCAACGTTGGCATGAAGGCGCAGGTCTCCGGCCAGGTGGTGAAGGTGCACTTCAACGAGGGCCAGGACGTGACGGCCGGCCAGCTGCTCTTCACGATCGACCCCCGGCCGTTCGAGGCGACGGTGGCGCAGGCCGAGGCCAACGTGGGCCGCGACACCGCGCAGATGCGCCAGGCCGAGGCCGCGCTGGCCCAGCGTCGGGCGGAGGTCCAGCAGGCGATGGCCAACCTCGAGCGCGACCAGGCGCAGCTGGAGAACGCGCGCGTGCAGGAGCGCCGCTACAAGACGCTGGTGGAGAAGGAGCTGGTGGCGCGCGAGCAGTACGACCAGTTCCGCACCAACCTCTCGGCGCTCGAGGCCACCGTGAGCGCGGACCGCGCCGCCGTCGAGAACGCGAAGGCCGCCGCGCTGGCCGGCCAGGCCGGCGTGGAGAACGCGCGCGCGGTGATCCGCGCCGACGAGGCGATGGTGGAGACGGCGAGGCTGAACCTCGGCTACACGACGATCCGCGCGCCGATGCAGGGCCGCACCGGCAATCTGATGCTGCAGGCGGGCAACGTGGTGAAGGCCAACGACGACAACCCCATGGTCGTCATCGCCCAGGTGCACCCGATCTACGTCTCGTTCGCGGTGCCGCAGCAGCATCTTGCGGCCATCAAGCAGTATCAAGCGGCGGGCGCGCTCGCCGTGCGCGCGACGCCGACGGGCGCGCCGAAGCCCGCGCGGGGCCGGCTCACGTTCGTCAACAACACCGTGGACTCGACCACGGGCACCATCCAGCTCAAGGGCACGTTCGACAACGCGGAGAACACACTGTGGCCCGGACAGTACGTGGAGGTGGTGCTGACGCTCACCACCGAGGCGGCGGTGGTGGTGCCGTCCCAGGCCATCCAGCCCGGCCAGCAGGGGCCGTACGTGTTCGTGGTGAAGCCGGACCTCACCGTGCAGCCGCAGCCGGTCGAGGTCGGCCGCCGGCTGGCCACGGAGACGATCGTCCTCAAGGGGCTCGCCGCCGGCGAGCGCGTCATCACCGACGGCCAGCTGCGTCTCGTACCGGGCTCGCGCGTGGAGATCAAGCCGCCCAAGGCGTCGTGAGCCCGTCGTGAACACCGAGCTCTTCATCCGCCGTCCCGTCCTCACCACGCTCCTGATGGCAGCGATCCTGATCTTCGGCGTGATGGCCTACCAGAAGCTGCCGGTGAACGACCTGCCCAACGTCGACTTCCCCACGATCCAGGTCATCGCCAACCTGCCGGGCGCGAGCCCGGAGACGATGGCCTCCGCGGTGGCCACGCCGCTCGAGCGGCAGTTCAGCACCATCGCCGGCATCGACTCGATGACCTCCACCAGCGCGCTCGGTGTGACGAATATCACGATCCAGTTCACGCTCGAGCGCAACATCGACGCCGCCGGCCAGGACGTGCAGGCGGCCATCGCGAAGACGGGGACGCTGCTGCCGCCGGGGATGCCGACGCCGCCGATCTACCAGAAGGTCAACCCGGCCGACCAGCCCGTCCTCTACATGGCGCTCAGCTCGCCGACGCTGCCGCTCTACACCGTGGACGAGTACGCGCAGACGTTCCTCGCCCAGCGGATCTCGACGATCAGCGGCGTGGCGCAGGTGACGATCTTCGGCTCGCAGAAATACGCGGTGCGCGTGCAGGTGGACCCGCGCGCGCTCGCCTCGCGCGGCATCGGGCTGGACGAGGTGGAGAGCGCCATCGCGCGCGCCAACGTCAACAAGCCGACGGGCGTGCTCTACGGCGCGCACCAGGCGTTCAACGTGCAGGCCACCGGCCAGCTCACCGATGCCGCGGCCTACCGCCCGATGATCGTGGCCTACCGCAACGGCTCGCCCGTCCGCCTGGAGGAGCTGGGCCGCGTCCTCGACGGCGTGCAGACCGACAAGGTCGCGGGCTGGTTCAACGGCGAGCGCGCCGTCGTGCTGGCCGTGCAGCGACAGCCGGGCACCAACACGATCGAGGTCGTGGACGCCATCCGCAAGCTGCTGCCCGTATTCCGCCAGCAGCTGCCGGCCGCCGTCAACCTGAACGTTGTCTACGACCGCTCCATCGCCATCCGCGAGTCGGTGCACGACGTGCAGTTCACCCTGCTACTCACCATCGCGCTCGTCGTCATGGTGATCTTCCTGTTCCTGCGCAACGTCTCGGCCACCATCATCCCGAGTCTGGCCGTCCCGCTGTCCATCGTCGGGACGTTCGGGATCATGTACGCGCTCGGCTACACGATCGACATCATCTCGCTCATGGCCCTCACGCTGTGCGTCGGCTTCGTGGTCGACGACGCCGTGGTGATGCTCGAGAACATCGTGCGCCACATGGAGCACGGCGAGGACCGCATGACGGCCGCGCTGGGGGGCGCGCGCGAGATCGGCTTCACGATCATGTCCATGACGCTGTCGCTGGCCGCCGTCTTCATCCCCGTGCTCTTCATGGGCGGCGTGGTCGGGCGGCTGCTGCACGAGTTCGCCATCACCATCGGCGCCGCCGTGATCGTGTCGGGCATCGTGTCGCTGACCCTCACGCCCATGCTGTGCAGCCGCTTTCTGAAGCCGCCGGGCGAGAACCGCAACCGCCTCTATCTGGCCTCCGAGCGCTTCTTCGACGGCATGCTCCACACCTACGATGTCTCGCTCCAGTGGGTGCTGGGCCACGGGCGGCTGACGATGGTCGCGCTCGTGCTCACGTTCGTCCTCACCGCCTATTTCTTCGTGATCATCCCCAAGGGCTTCATCCCCACCGAGGACAACGGCACGATCTTCGCGTTCACGGAGACGGCGCAGGACATCTCGTTCGACGCGATGGTGGACAAGCAGCGCGCGGTGGCCGAGATCATCCGGCAGGATCCCGCCGTGCAGCAGAACATGTCGTTCATCGGCGCCGCCGGCACGAGCATCGTGCTGAACAACGGGCGCGTCTTCTCACTGCTGAAGCCGCGCGCGGAGCGGCCGCATGCCGAGAAGATCATCGAGCGGCTGCGACCCAAGCTCGCGACGGTGCCCGGCATCCGCGTGTACCCGCAGATCCTGCCGACCATCCGCATCGGCGGCCAGCTCACGAAAGCCGTCTATCAGTACACCCTGCAAGATACGGACACCCAGGAGCTCTACTACTGGGCGCCGATCCTCTACGACCGGCTGCGCCAGCTGCCCGGGCTGCAGGACGTCAACACGGATCTGCAGATCACGAGCCCGCAGATCACCGTGGAGATCGACCGCAACAAGGCCGCGTCGCTCGACGTCAGCGCCGACCAGATCGAGAGCGCGCTGGGCGCCGCCTACGGCGCCAAGCAGGTCTCCACGATCTACACACCGTCGAACCAGTACTGGGTGATCCTCGAGGTCGACCCGCAATTCCAGCGCGATCCGTCCGCGCTCGGGCTGCTCTACGTCCGCTCGGGGAAGGGCACGCTGGTGCCGCTGGCGTCGGTGGCCGCGATCACGCCGGGCGTGGGGCCGCTGACGGTCACGCACCTCGGCCAGCTCCCTGCGGTGACGATCTCGTTCAACACGAAGCCCAACGTGTCGCTCTCCGACGCCGTCACTCAGGTCGAGCGCGTGCAGCGCGACCTGCGCGTGCCGGCCACCGTGAACGGCACCTTCCAGGGGACGGCGCAGGCCTTCCAGGCCTCACTGCAGGGGCAGGGGATGCTGCTGCTCGTGACCGTTCTCGTGATCTATCTCGTGCTCGGCGTGCTGTACGAGAGCTTCGTCCACCCGCTGACGATCCTGTCCGGGCTGCCGTCGGCGGGCGTGGGCGCGCTGCTCACGCTCTGGCTCTTCGGCATGGAACTGAACGTCTACGGCTTCGTCGGCATGATCATGCTGATCGGCATCGTGAAGAAGAACGCGATCATGATGATCGACTTCGCGATCGAGGCGGAGCGCGGCGGCATGACGCCGCGGGAGGCGATCTACCAGGGTTGCCTGCTGCGCTTCCGGCCGATCATGATGACGACGATGGCGGCGCTGCTCGGCACCCTGCCCATCGCGCTGGGCATCGGCGCCGGCGCCGATGCGCGGCGTCCGCTCGGGCTGGCCGTGGTCGGCGGGCTGCTGGTCTCCCAGCTCCTCACCCTCTACATCACGCCGGTCCTCTACCTCTATATGGAGTCGGCGCAGAAGTCCCTGGCCAGGCACCCGGTCTCGCGCGTGTTCTTCTGGCGCCGGCCGGCGCCCCAGCCGTCCTGAGCGGCTACTCTGCGATCCGCGCCGGTGTGTAGCCCCGCTGGCGCATACAGCGGTCCACCGTCTCCCGATCGACCGCGATGAACGCCGCGGCGCGCGGCCCCGCCGTGTCGATGG
>QHSB01000514.1 GCA_003220335.1 Candidatus Rokuibacteriota bacterium | reverse complement strand
CGTCTTCGCCCGTCCGCGCGGGGCCGACGAATATCGCGGCTCGTCGTCGCCCAGCACCAGCCCTTCGACCGCCTGAAGGTGCTCGATCATCGCCTGACGCGCGCCCGCCTCGTCGCGCGCGCGAATCGCCGCGAGCAGCCGCCGGTGGTCCTCGTGCGAGCGGGTGGGCCGACCGGGGGTGTTGAGCGACTCCTCCCGGCTCTGTCGCAGCAGGTCCATAACGGCGTGAGCGATGCGTGTGATGGCGCGGTTGTGGGCGGCGGCGCCGATGGCCGAATGAAACTCGGCATCCTGCTCGAGCCCGGTGCGCCCGGCCGCGACCTCCTTCGCCTGCTCCTCGAGAATCCGCTCCATCTCGTGCAGCTCCTCGGGCGTCGCCCGGCGCGCGGCGAGGACGGCCAGCGCGGGCTCGATCATCTGCCGGGCCTCGAACAGCTCACCGATCGCCTCCCGCTGCGACGCCATCACCAGCGCGAGCGGCTCGATCAGCGACTCGACCGAGACCTCCCGCACGAACGTTCCCTCACCGGGTCGGATCTCCACCAGCCCGAGGCTCTCCAGCGCGCGGAGAGCTTCGCGCACGGACGTCCGGCTCACCACGAACTTCTCGGCGAGGTCCCGCTCCGGCGGCAGCTGATCGCCGCTCTTGAGCCGCCCCTCGGCGATCATGGCCTTCACCTGTCGAACGATCTCCTGGTAGATCCGCGTGGACTTGATGGGGGCGATGCTCATCGCCTCGTCCCCCGCCGGGCCGCGACGCCGTGCCTCATCCGCCATGTCAGACGTCCTCCGGCACCGCGGCGTGCGGACGCCGCGAGAGCCACCAGCCGAGCACCGCCACCAGCACACCCACCGCGATCGCCACCGGGAGCTGCAGCCCGTCACCCACGTCGCCGAGCCAGCCGTGGATCGCCTTGTCCTCGAAGACCATCTCCACCGCCACATAGGCGAGGAACCCGCCACCGAGCCAGACGACCCACGCCCAGCGGTTCATCAGCTTCGCGAGCAGCCCGGCTCCCCAGATGACGATGGGGAGCGACAGCGCGATGCCCACGATCACCAGGAGCATCTCGCCCCTGGCGGCGGCGGCGATCGCGAGCACGTTGTCGAGGCTCATGGTGATGTCGGCGACGATGATGATCCACACCGCCTCCCACACCGACGAGCCGTGCCGCATGCCGGCTCCGTCCATGTCCTCGGGCCGCACCAGCCTCACCGCGATCCAGAGCAGCAGCAGGCCGCCGACGACCTGGAGCAACGGCACCCGCAGCAGCAGCGTGACGATGGCCACGAACACGACGCGCAGGGCGACCGCGCCCAGGGCGCCCCAGATCTGTCCGAGCACCCGCTGCCGTGGCGGCAGCGCGCGCACCGCGAGCGCGATGACCAGGGCGTTGTCGCCCGAGAGCAGCAGGTTCAGCACGCCGATGCCCAGGAGACGGGCCCAGAACTCGGGTTCGAGCAGGAGGACCATGGCGGACTCAGGCCTCGGCGGGCGCGCCCGGCGTCGGCGGCAGGCCGCGCAACCGACGCCACCATGGCGTCACGACCGGCATCAGCAGGAAGAATAGCGCGACGCTCGTGATCACGCACGCGATCGGCCGGGTGAAGAACACGGCGAGCGAGCCCTGCGACATGATGAGGCTCTGGCGCAGCGCGTTCTCGGCGAGATCGCCGAGCACGAGCGCCAGGACGAGCGGCGCCAGCGGATAGTCGAGCTTCTTGAAGACGTAGCCGACCACGCCGAAGATCAGCATGTACCAGACGTCGATCATGCTCGAGTGCACGGCGTAAGCGCCAACCGCGCACACCACGACGATGAGGGGCGTCAGGATCGCGAAGGGGATCTTGAGAATGGCCGCGAACAACGGCACCCCGGCCAGCACCATCAAGACCCCGATGATGTTGCCCGTGTACATGCTGGCGATGAGTCCCCACACGAAATCCGGCTTCTCCGTGAAGAGCAGCGGCCCCGGCTGCAGGCCCCAGATGATCAGGCCGCCCAGCATGACGGCCGCCGTGGGCGAGCCGGGGATGCCGAGCGTGATCATCGGCAGCATGGCCGCGACGCCCGCGGCGTGCGCGGCCGTCTCGGGCGCCACCACCCCCTCGAGCTCGCCCTTGCCGAAGCGCTCGGGATGCTTGCTGAACCGTTTCGCGAAGGCGTAGGACATGAACGACGCCGGCGTCGCGCCGCCCGGCTTGAAGCCCATCCAGAACCCGATGAACGAGCCGCGCACGAACGTGCGCCAGTAGCGCGGCAGGATCTTCCACGTCTCGAGCACGACGCTGAGGTTCATGCCGGTGGCGGCGCCGCGGAAGGTCAGGCCCTCCTCAACCGAGAGGAGGATCTCGCCGATGCCGAAGAGGCCGATCACCGCGATGATGAAATCGAAGCCCTTCATCAGATCGGTGATCCCGAAGGTCATCCGCAGCTGACCGGTGACGATGTCGAGGCCCACGGCCGCCAGGATGAATCCGAGCAGGATCGACACGAGCGACTTGAGCGGGTTGCCACCGCCGAGACCGACGAAGCTCGAAAAGGTCAATAACTGGATGGCGAAAAACTCCGGCGGCCCGAAGCGCAGGGCGATCTCGGCCAGCACCGGGGCAAAGAGCGTGATGAGGACGATCGACACGAGGGCGCCGACGAAGGAGGATGTGAACGCCGCCGTGAGCGCCTGTCCGCCCTTCCCCTGCCGCGCCATCGGGTAGCCGTCAAAGGTCGTGGCCACCGACCACGGCTCGCCGGGAATGTTGAAGAGGATCGACGTGATGGCGCCGCCGAAGAGCGCGCCCCAGTACAAGGACGTCAAGAGGATGATCGCGGACGTCGGCGGCATCGTGAACGTGAGCGGCAGCAGAATGGCAACGCCGTTGGCGCCGCCGAGTCCCGGCAGCACGCCGATGATGGTGCCGAGCGTGATGCCGACCACGGCGATGAAGAGGTTGAACGGCGTCACCGCGATGTGAAACCCGAGGAAGAGGTTCTCCAGGCCCATCAGTATCCGAGCCAGCTCTCCAGCGGACCCTTGGGCATCGGCACCAGGAACCACTGCTCGAAGACCAGGAACGTCAAGACGGGAATACCGACGGAGATGAGCACCACCGTGAGCCAGCGGTGGCGTCCGACCCAGCGCATGTAGAAGGCGAGGTAGAGCGCGGCGGCGACGTAGAGCCCGATCACCGCCGTGAGCGCGACCATCGCCACCGCCGGCCACAGCACCTGCATGACCGGCCGCAGCTGCTCGCGCGTGACGAACGGCTTGCCGGGACCGCGACGCCACGCCTGGACGGCGATGGCAACGGTGACCGCGAGCAGCAGCGTGCCGAGCCAGAACGGGAAGAAGCCGCTCTTCGGGCCATCGCTGCCCCACCCCGCGCCGAGGCGCAGAGAATCGCCGACCGCGATCAGCCCGATGACCAGCAGCAGCGCGGCGGTGACGAGGTCCGCCGTGCGCGTCATTTCTTGAGCAGGCCGCCCTTCGCCATCAGGTCACGGTGGAGCTTCTCGTTCTCCTCGACCCACGTCACGTATTCGGCGCCGGTCGAGAAGGCCGGCTTCAGCGCGTTCTCCTCCATGTACTTCTTCCAGTCCGGCGTCTCGGTGACCTTCTTGAGGAAGCCGACGTACCAGTCCACGGCCTCCTTCGGCATGTCCGGCGCGCCGAAGATCCCGCGCAGCATGAGGTAGTGGATGTCCGACCCGAGCGCCTCCTTGAGGGTCGGGATGTTCTTCCACTCACCGACGGGGATGCGCTCGGTGTCGAAGACGGCCAGCGGCCGGACGCGGTTGGCCTTCCAGTGGCTCACGCACTCGGCGGGGTTGTTCACGGTGGAGTCCACGTGCTTGCCCACCAGGTTCACGCATACCTCGCCGCCGCCCTTGAACGGCACATAGATGAACTTCACCCCCTGCGCCTGCTCGAGCATGATGGTGAGGATCTGGTCTTCCTGGGCGGACCCGGTGCCGCCCATCTTCATCGTGCCGTTCTTCTCCTTGACCGCCGCGAGGTACTCCTTCGCCGTCTTGTACGGCGTCTCGGCATTCACCCAGAGGATGAACTGGTCGAGGGCCAGGCGCGCCACGGGTGTCAGGTCCTTCCACGAGAACGGCACGCCGGTGTGCAGCGGGGTCGTGAAGAGGTTCGACAGCGTGATGATGATGGTGTGGGCGTCGCCCTTCTTGCCCTTCACGTGCAGAAACCCCTCCGCGCCCGCGCCACCGGACTTGTTGACGACGATGATCGGGCGCGGCGAGAGCTTGTGCTTCTCCGCGATGCCGTGGATCACCCGGGCCATCTGATCGGCGCCGCCGCCGGTGCCGGCGGGCACGACGAACTCGATCGGCTTGGTGGGCTCCCACGCGGCGGCGGGGGTGGTCAGGAGCAGGGCGGTCAGGAACGCGAGGAGTAACCGGCTCGTCGGAAACTTCATCATCGGTGCCTCCCTCGAGGTGCCCGACAGTCTCGGCGGGGCGCTATGGTTGCGACGCGATGCGGCAGCCCAAATACGAAACGGGGCCGGACGCTGAGCGCCCGGCCCCGCACGATACGACGGACCGGCTGGTCACGGACCCTGGCCGCTACTTGGCGTTCAAGGCAGCCTGCGCGGCGTCGAGCTTCCGGAATGGGACCACGCCGGGAATCTCCCACTGGTCCCACTGCGCGTCGACCTTCTCCTGGAAATAGGCGAGGTCTTCCTCGGTGAAGTGAGCGAAGCGCCCCTGCTTGAGCAGGTATTCGCGGACCGGCTTACGTGGCCGGCCCTCGACGATCGCCTTCGTCTTGCCGTAGTACTTCACCACGCCGTCCTCGACCTCGTAGAGCGGGAAGATCCCGGTCTCGATGGCGAGCTCGCCCAGCTCGTGGCTGAGCATCGGGTCGTAGTCCCAACCCTTCGGGCAGGGATCCAGCGAATGGATGAAGGTGGGCCCGCCGATGGTCAGCGCGCGGCGGACCTTGTTCATCATCTCCACCGCATACGAGGCGCACACCGTGGCCACGTAGCGGCACTCGGGATGGCCGGCCGCCATCAGACCGGCGACGTTCTTCTTCCAGCGCTTGTGGATCAGCCGGTGCACCTTGCCGGGAGGGCTGAACGTGGTGTGGGCGCCGTAGGGCGTCAGCCCGGAGAGCTGGATGTCGGTGTTCGCATACGACTCGTTGTCGTAGAGCAGGATCAACGAGTTGTACTCCTTGTGCGTCAGCGTCGCGGAGATCGCGCCCAGCCCCATGTCGGCGCCGCCGCCGTCGCCGCAGAACGCGATGACGTTGATGGGCTCGGCCTTCATCTTGCCTTTCCGCATCAACGACTTCAGCCCGGCCGCGGTTCCGAGCGCCGCCGAGCCGGACGAGCCGAGCTGCGTGTGCATCCACGGCACCACCCAGGGGGTGGTGTAGTACGTCGTGTTCGCGACGTACATGCAGCCGGTCGAGCCGAGCACGATCGTGCGCGGGCCCGCGGCTTTCACCATTAGCTTCATGACCAGGGCCGACTCGCAGCCCTGGCACGTCCGGTGTCCGGAGGTGAAGTACTCCTCGAGGGTGACCTTCTTGATCCCCCGGAACGGCTCGAGGACCTGGGTCGCGTTGCCGAACGTCGTCTCAGCCATGGCCGTCGTCTCCTATTCCCGCACGCCGAGCCAATGCGTCTTGGCGTCGGCCTTGCCCGACTTCGCGGCCGCATAGCACATGTCCACCGCTTTGTTGACGTCTTCCAGGGTGACCTCGCGGCCGCCGAGGCCGCAGATGAAGCTCAGCAGCGGCGGGCGCGTGTCGGCGTTGTAGAGCGAGGCGCGGATCTCGTTGGCCACCACGCCCGAGTGGAACGGCGAGCCGAACGAGTAGTCGCGGTCGATGACGCCGATGGCCTTGGCCCCCGAGAGCGCCTTGACCAGCCGCTCGAACGGGAACGGCCGGAACCAGCGCAGCCGCACCAGGCCTACCTTCTTACCCTTGGCGCGCATCTCGCGGATGGCCACCTTGATCGGCAGCGAGATGGTGCCCATGCCGACCAGGATGATCTCGGCGTCGTCCGCCATGTACTCCTCGAACCACGGGTTCTCGGGGCCGCGCCCGAAGATGCGCCGGAAGTCCACGTACGCTTCCTCGATCACGCCCACCGCCCGCTTCATCGCCTCGTCGTTCTGGCGCCGGATCTCGATCACCCAGTCCTCGTTCGCCTGCGGGGCGACTGTGATCGGGTTGTCGGGATGCAGCAAGAGATCGCCGCGATCGTAGCGCGGCAGATACCGGTCCACCTTCTCCTTCGGCGGCACCATCGTGATCGCCTGGGAGTGGGTGAGGAACGCGCCGTCGGCCGAGATCGCGAGCGGCAGGAATACCCGGCGGTCCTCGGCCACGCGGTAGGCGATCAGCGTGGTGTCGAGCGCCTCCTGCGAGGTGTCGATCCAGCACAGCATCCAGCCGAGGTCCCGCACCACGAGCGCGTCGTTGTGCTCGACCCCGAACGCGCCGGGGTCGTCGAGCGCCCGGTTACCGACGAGGCAGACCATCGGCACCCGCAGGGGCGGCGTGACCACCAGGCACTCCATCGCGTACATCCAGCCCACGCCCGAGGACCCGCAGAACACGCGCGCACCCACCGTGGAGGCATGCTTCACGATCTCGAACTGGCTGTGCTCGCCCTCGGCCACGATGTACTCGGCTATCAGCTGGCCG
Organism: Candidatus Rokuibacteriota bacterium; assembly: GCA_003220335.1. Classification (GTDB taxonomy): domain Bacteria; phylum Methylomirabilota; class Methylomirabilia; order Rokubacteriales; family CSP1-6; genus AR12. The sequence goes on along the minus strand of QHSB01000514.1, from coordinate 394 downwards.
TTGGCGATCTTCTTCGCGATCGCCTGCATCACGGTGTCGTACGGCCGGATCGGATACGCGGTGACGACATCGATGTCGGCGAGCGTCAGGGACTCGGCCACCGCCTCGCTCCCCGAGATCAGGAGTTCCTTGTCTTCGCTCTCGGCCTTCGTCGTGGTCACGGTCGCCATATCGTCTCCTTCATTCGAGGGGGGCTAACGCCCCCCTTCGACCCCCGGCACCGTCTTCCGGTCGGCGTTCTCACCCGGGATGCCGGCGGTGATCTCGATGCCGCCGGACTCGAGATCGTGCTTCAGCTCCTCGTCGTACTGGCCGCGGAACCGGAAGCCGTGAGACCGCACCGTGGTCTGCTTGTCGCCGATCTTGGCGCCGAGCCAGGTCTTGTACGCCGTCT
>QHSB01000089.1 GCA_003220335.1 Candidatus Rokuibacteriota bacterium | reverse complement strand
GACTTCGGGAGGCAGGATGCTCGAGACCTTCACCAGGTTGATGTTGCCGATGCCGGCTGCGAGAAGCGCGTTGTCGAAGGCGTTGAGGGTGGTGCCGCCCTCGGCGTGACCGGCAGTCGCTGCAGCCATCGTCACCTTCCCCGTCATTCGCTCCTCCTCAACTGAGGTTCTCGCCTCCAATCGACTCCCGTCGTCGCGGGAAACAAATTCTGTCGTCAATTTACCGAGGTGACACGCCAATGCAAGAGAAAAGTGCGTGTCGAGAGCCTCGCCGGCGTCAGCGGAGAGCCTCGTCGGCGTCGCTTCGACGGCGTCGGCGGCCGCGCGGATGAGCGCCGACGACGGCGCGCCAGGCGGCGGAGGGCGCACGTGGCGAGCGACGCGCGGCGCATCCACGGCGGTCGGCGAGCGGCGAGAAACGGGCGCGCGCGACGCGCTCGGTGCTCGGAGAGAGGCATCGAGCGGGTTCGGAGACGGGCGTTCGGGAGGTTCGCGGCGATCGCGGCGCCGGCGAAACCGGCGCCGAGCCGCACTTTTTTCTTGCAATGGCAGAAAACGGACCATACAGTCACATCAGTGTTGCTCGCGGCGAAGAATTTTTCGACGCGAAGGTGCAGTGAGCAGCGACGAAGCGATTCGTCGCAGGAGAGGTGCGGTAGATGGACGGATCGGACAAAGGAGGGTCAGTGGATTGAACGCCCTGGGACGGCACCTGCTGCTCGAGTTGTTCGATTGCGACTCTGACGCCATCAACAATCTCGAGAACGTGAAGGGAGCCCTGGTGGAGGCCGCGAAGCGAGCACAGGCCACCATCGTCGACGTCGTCTTCCACGAGTTCAACCCGTTCGGGATCTCCGGCGTCGTCGTCATTGCCGAGTCCCATCTCTCCATCCACACCTGGCCCGAGTACAAGTACGCCGCGGTCGACATCTTCTCCTGCGGTGACGTGCTCCAGCCCGAGGTGGCCGCCAATTATCTGGTCGAGCAGTTCGGCGCCGAGCGGACCTCCGTGGTCGATGTCCAGCGGGGGATGTTCCTGAACTCGGCGGTGCCGATCGTCAACAAGCCGGTCGCCGTCAGTTGATCAGCCCCCAGGCCTACAAGTGGTTCTTCGAGCCCACGACCGCGGTCGAGGGCCATATGCACGCCATCAAGCGGACCATTGTCGAGCTCCAGACCAAGTTCCAGCACGCCGAGATCATGGAAACCGCCGCCTACGGCAAGCTGCTGGTGCTCGATGGCCGGATCCAGTCGAGCCAGGCGGAAGACTTCATCTACCACGAGGCGCTCGTTCACCCGGGTATGCTGGCCTGCGATCACGCGCCCGAGTCGGGCCTGGTCATCGGCGGCGGTGAGGGGGCCACCCTTCGCGAGATCCTTCGCTACCCCAGCGTCAAGCGCGGGGTCATGGTCGATATCGACGGCGAGGTCGTCGAGCTCTGCAAGAAGCACCTACCGGAGATGCACCAGGGGATCTTCGAGGATCCGCGTGCCGACGTTCGTCACGAGGACGCGCGCGCCTACCTCGAACGGTCCTCCGAGCGGTTCGACTTCATCACCATCGACCTGGTCGAGCCGCTGGAGGAAGGGCCGGCCTGTCTCCTGTTCACCAAGGAGTTCTACACGCTGGTGCGCGACCGGCTCACGCCCGGCGGCGCCATCACACTCCAGGCCGGGATGACAAAGCTCAACGAGCTGGACTTCTTCACCTCCATCCACCGCACGCTGCGTGAGGTCTTCCCGGTGGTGGCGGCGTACCAGACGTTCATCTCGTGCTTCGGCACGCCGTGGGGGTTCATCACCGCCACCAAGAAGGTCGATCCCCGAACCCAGAGCCCGCAGATGATCGACAAGCTCGTCTCCGAGCGGCTCCCCGGCTCGGCCCTCGGTTACTGGGACGGATTGACACACCAGCACGCCTTCAGCATCCCCAAGCACATTCGCGCGGCGATCGACGCCCAGACGCGCGTCATCACCGACACCCATCCGCTGATCGTCACCTAGAACATGGGGGACTCGAAGTCCCCCTTTCCCCCTATCTAATGACAGCGCCGGTGAGCGGCGCCGCGCGCCTGATTCTTGCCTCCGCCTCCCCGCGCCGCCGCGAGCTGCTCGCCTCGCTCGGCCTGACGTTCGAGGTTGTGCCGAGCGACGCGGACGAGACGCTCGAGCCCATCGCGCTGCCGGAGGCCGTCGCCGCGCTCGCGCTCAGGAAGGCCCGCGCCGTCGCCGCGGCGCGGCGCACCGGGCTGATCGTCGCCGCCGACACGATCGTGGTGATCGACGGCCGGGCGCTCGGCAAGCCGGCCGACCGCGCCGAGGCGCGGTCGATGCTCCAGACCCTCCGCGGCCGGACGCACGAGGTCATGACCGGCGTGGCCGTGCTGGACGCGGCGAGCGGACGTCACGCCACCGAGACCGTGATCAGCCGCGTCACGATGGCCGCGTACTCCGACGCGGCCATCGACGCCTACGTGGCGGGTGGCGAGCCGCTCGACAAGGCCGGCGCCTACGCGATCCAGGGCGCCGGCGGCACGCTCGTGGCCGGGCTGAAGGGCTCGCGGAGCAACGTCGTGGGTCTGCCGCTCGAGACCACGGCGGCGCTGCTGCGAGGCTTCGGAGTCGCCGTCAGCGCGCCGTCGACGCGGGCTTGATGGCCCGCCGCGAGACGGCGTACAGGAGCTCTTCCGGCGGCGGGACGAGGGCCGTGGCGGGCAGCACGACGTGAGCGCGAATCATCGTGAGCGTCTCCCGCACCTGAGCGATGGTGACGGCGCCGTCGTCGAGATAGAGGGCGCGGCAGGCCTCGAGCCGCCCCTGGAACTCCTCGGACGGCACCGTGATCGAGCTCGACAGCCGCTCGGCCAGCTCCGCCGCCGTGGCGGTCGCGAGGCGGCTCTCGGCGGCGAGGACCGCCCGGTGGAATGCGGCCAGCTCGCGGTCGCGCACGCGCCGGTCGGCACGCATGAAGACGGCGGCGTTGACGGTGCCCGCGCCCAGCGCCTGGCGCACCGCGACCGGCGTGCGGAGATCGACGAGCAGGCGCGCCTGGCCGGCCGCAAGCAGCCGCGAGGCCGCCGGCTCGCGCAGGAGCGCGGCGTGGACGTCCCCGGTCTCGACGGCGTGCGACAGGCCGCGCTCGCCGCGGCTCACCAGCAACACCTGCCCCGGGCTGAGCCCGGCGCGCGCCAGCAGCCACGCGAGCCACGCCTGCTCGGGCGCCCCGGGCGACGTGATGCCCACGCGCGTGCCCGGCAGGTGCTCGAGCGAGCGCACGAGCTCCTTCTGACTCTCGGCGACCACGAGCGCGACCGGCGGCGCCGCCGTGAGCCCCAGCACGAGGCGGGGCCCCTGCTTCGCCGTGCGCGGGCCGAAGCGCAGGATCGCCTCGAGCGAGGTCGCCGCGAGATCGACCTGGCCCTGGGCCAGCGCCTCCGCGGCGCCCGGCTCGGCGCGTGTCGTCTTGAGCGTCACCGCGAGGCCTTCCTTCGCGAAGTAGCCTTCCGCCTCGGCCACGCGCAGAGGAAGATACTCGGGTGACGACGTCGGCCCGCTCACCGCGAGCGTCAACGCCTGGGCCAGGATGATGGCGCCGAGCATGCGGTCAGCCCGCCTGGCGCTCTCGGCGTGGCGGCGCATCCCCGGGCCGCCGCGCGACCTTGTCCGCGCGCGCCTGCTGCGCCTCTACCGCGACCTGCTGCGCCGCTTCGGCCCGCAAGGCTGGTGGCCCGGCCGGACGCCATTCGAGATCGCGGTGGGCGCCATCCTCACGCAGCACACCGCATGGAGCCAGGCCGCGCGCGCCGTCGCCGCGCTGCGCGCGCGTGGACGGCTGAGCGCGCGCGCCCTCGCCGCCGCGCCGGAGGCCGTGATCGCCGAGGCCATCCGACCCGCGGGAACGTATCGGCTGAAGGCGCGCCGCCTGCGCGATTTCACGGCGTGGCTCCTCGCGCGCTTCGGCGGGCGCTTCGAGGGGATGCGCCGCGCCGCGCTCGGCCCGCTGCGCCGCGAGCTGCTCGCCGTGCCGGGGCTCGGGCCCGAGACGGTTGATGCGATCCTGCTCTACGCCGCGGGCCGCCCCGTCTTCGTCGCCGACACTTACGCCCGTCGCGTCCTGGCGCGCCACCGGCTGCTGGCGCCGGGCGCGGACTACGAGGCCGCGCGCGAGTTCGTGCAGACGCACCTGCCGTCCGATCCGGCGCTCTTCAACGAGTTTCACGCGGTGCTCGTCGCCGTCGGCAAAACCTACTGCCGCGCGGTCCCGCGCTGCGCCGCGTGCCCCCTCCGTCGCGACCTGCGCGGCCGCGCGCCGCGGCTGTGAAGCTCGCGCGAAGGTGGTGCGGGGCGCGCCGCCCCCCGCACCGCTCACGCAGCGATCTCCAGCAGCAAGTCGGCGATGCGGTCGGCGGCGTCGGGGACGGCGAGCGTGCGCGCGCGCTCGCCCATCTCTTTGAGCCGCGCGGGGTCCGCCAGCAGCTGCTGGATGCGCTCGCGCAGCAGCGCGGGCGTCATCGCCGCCTGGGGCAGGATCGCGCAGCCGCCGGCGCGGCCGACCAGCTTCGCGTTGGCCGTCTGCTCGTCGCCGGCGGCGCTCGGCAGCGGAATGTAGAGCGCGGGCACGCCGAGCTGGCAGCACTCGTTGACCGTTCCGGCGCCGGCGCGGCTGACGACGAGCGCGGCCGCCGCATAGACGTCGGCCAGCTCGTCGCCGACCCACGGCCGGAGCGCGTAGCGCGCGGCGAGCGCGGGGGCGAGCGCGGCGCGCCGGGCCTGCAGCCAGACGCGGTCGCCCGTCGCGTGGTTGTCGCCCGACTGGTGCACCACCTGCGTCTGCGTCAGCAGCTCGGCGAGCACCTCGCCGATGGCGCGGTTGATCGCGTGCGAGCCCTGGGCGCCGCCCGTGACGTAGACGACCGGCAGCGCCGGGTCGAAGCCGAAGCGCTCGAGCGCCGCCGCGCGCCTGCCCGTGCGCAGCTCGGGCCGCAGCGGATTACCGGTGACGACCGTCGCCGTCCCGCCGAAGACGTCCGCCGACTCCGCGAACGTCACCGCCACGCGGCGCGCGACGCGCGCGGCCACGCGGTTGGCGAGCCCGGGCACCGCCGTCTGCTCGTGGACCACGACGGGCACGCGCGCGAGCGCGCCGGCCAGCGCGACGGGCAGGGCGACGAAGCCGCCGGTGGCGAACACGACGCGCGGTCGCAGGCGCCGGAGCAGGCGCCACGCCTGGAGCACGCCGGCCGGCGCGTTGACGAAGACGTCGGGGACGTTCTGCCACGCGAGCGCGCGGCGCAGCTTGCCCGTGCGGATCGCGTGATACGGGATGCCGGCCTCCGGCGCGCGGCGCGCCTCGAGGCCGGTGCGGCTGCCGATCCACTCGCAGGCGATGCCGCGCGCGCGGAGCGCAGCGGCGACGGCGAGCCCGGGCGAAGTGTGGCCGCCCGTGCCGCCGCCTGCGATGACGATCATTGGTATTTCGCGTCGGAGCGCCTTCGCAGGGCTCCGGCGCTCGACGGTCGGGCGATCATCGCGCGGGGGCCGTGCAGGGCTCCGGCGCTCGACGGTCGGGCGATCATCGCGCGGGGGCCGTGCAGGGCTCCGGCGCTCGACGGTCGGGCGATCATCGCGCACGGTCTCGCAGGGCTCCGGCGCTCGACGGTCGGGCGATCATCGCCCGTGGCCCGCTCGCGCGCTCGCGGTCAACCCGTGTGCCTCGTATCCCGGTGGCGTTCGAGGGCGAGCGCGATGAGGCGCTCGATCAGCTCGCCGTAGGCGAGACCCGTGGCCTCCCAGAGCCGGGCATAGGCGCTGGTCGCGGTGAAGCCGGGGATGGTGTTGATCTCGTTCAGGATGACGCGGTCGCTCTCGAGGAAGAAGTCCACCCGCGCCATGCCCGAGGCGTCGATGGCGCGGAAGGCGGCCACCGCAATGTCGCGCACGCGCGCCGTGAGCGCGGGCCCGATGGACGCCGGCACCGTGATCCGCGCCTGGCCCTCGGCGTACTTCGTCGCGTAGTCGTACCACTCGGCGTCGTACGTGATCTCGCCGGGCAGCGACGCCTCGGGCGCGTCGTTGCCGAGCACGCTCACCTCGACCTCGCGCGGCTTGCGCACGGCGCGCTCGACGACGATCTTACGGTCGTGACGCGCCGCCTCGTCCAGGGCGGCGGGCAGCGCGGCCGCCTCCGTGACGCGGCTGATGCCGACGCTGGAGCCGAGATTCGACGGCTTCACGAAGCAGGGGAAACCGGTGACCTCGGCCACGCGGCGCGCGACGCGCTCGGGCCGCTCGCGCCACTCGTGCCGCAGCACCACCGTGTATTCGACGATCGGCAGGCCGTGGGCGGAGAAGACCGCCTTCATCGTCGCCTTGTCCATGCCGACCGCGGACGCGAGCACGCCGGCGCCGACGTAGGGCACGTCGGCCAGCTCGAGGAGACCCTGGATGGTGCCGTCCTCGCCGTAGGGGCCGTGGAGCATGACGATCACGACGTCGAGCCCCGCGCGCAGCTCCGCGGGCATGCCGCCGGCGGGCTCCGTGCGTACCATGGCGGTGGAGGCGAGCGTGGTGTCGGCGCTCTCGGCGCGGTCGGCGAGCGCCTTCTTCACTGCGCCCGTCGCGTCGCCACTCGGCAGCCCGACGCGCGCCTGGGAGGCGAGGGCGCGCAGGGGATCGCCGCCGACGACCCAGCGGCCGTCGCGGCCGATGCCGATGGGAACGACGGTGTGGCCGCGATGCTCCAGCGCGGCGATCACCGATGCGGCCGAGGCGAGCGAGACCTCGTGCTCGCCCGACCGCCCGCCAAAGATCACCCCCACGCGAAGCGGGGTCATGCCCCGCATTCTAGCAGGCGGTGACGGGGGCCCTTAGCGGCTTCCGGTCGCCGCGGAAGGGGTCGTGGGTACTTCCTGAATGAACCCGTTTGCCACGAGTCGGCGATCTTTTTGCGGTACTCCGAACAGCTTGACCTGGTCTCCGGGGCGCACGGCGTCACGGGTCCAGGGGCTCAGCTTGGTGACGTCTACCCGCACCGTCTGACCGGGCTTCGTCTCTACCACGAACTCGCGAGGCGTCACGGACGCCACCTTGCCCTGCACCTGCCAGAGATCCTCGCCGACGGCAGGTCGGGGGACCATGGGCGTGGGTTGGGCGGCCGGCGGCTGAGCCGGCGGCTGAGCAGACGGCACCGCGCCCGGCGGCGGGGTGATGGCCTGGCGCGGCAGCGACGACGGCGCGCCGGCGGCGGCCTCGGCCGGCGTGGGGACGGTCGGGGTCGCGAACGTCAGCGCGGAATCGCCCGCGCCGATGACCACGGCGTGGACCTCATGCGGCTGGGTGCCCTCGACGCCGACGACGGAGATGCGCCCGGAGATCGCGCCCGCGTTCATCCGCTGGGCGCTGCTGACGTCGGCGTAGTACAGCCGGCCGTCGTCACCGCGAACCACGATGAACGGCTCGGCGGACAGCGACGCCGGCCACTCGAGACTGCCGCGCACCGTGCGCGGGTCACCGGGGGCGGCCAGGGCGGGCCCGGCGAGCAAGAGGACAGCGATAGCGGTGAGGGCGAGTTTCATAGAACACCTCCGAACGCCAGACTCGCAAAGACGGTGCCAGCGGGTTCTAGGTCGGGCGGCGCTGCTCGACGCGCCAGCGGCGCCACGCTTCCAGGCGGCGGGCAACCTCGGCCTCCAGCCCGCGGTCCGCGGGCCGGTAGTAGCGGCGCCCACGCAGCGACTCCGGCAGGTGCTCCTGGTCCACCCGCGCGTCCGGTGCGTCGTGGGCGTACTGATAGCCCTCGCCGTAGCCGAGCTCCTTCATCAGACCCGTCGGTGCGTTGCGGATGTGCAGCGGCACCGGCTCGGCCGGCGCCGCCTCCACATCGGCGCGTGCCTCGTTGTAGGCGACATAGGCCGCGTTGGATTTCGGAGCCAAGGCGAGATAGAGCGTCGCCTGGGCAAGGGCCAATTCACCTTCCGGAGAGCCGAGGAAGTCGTACGCGTCTTTGGCGGCCAGCGTGAGGATGAGCGCCTGGGGATCGGCGTTGCCGACGTCTTCGGAGGCGAAGCGCACCAGGCGCCGCGCGACGTAGAGCGGGTCCTCGCCGGAGTCGAGCATGCGCGTCATCCAGTAGAGCGAGGCGTCCGGATCGGAGTCACGCAGCGACTTGTGGAGCGCGGAGATGAGGTTGTAGTGCTCCTCGCCGCTCTTGTCGTAGAGCAGCGTGCGCCGCTGTCCCGCCTCGCGGATCGTCGCCGCCGTGATGGTCCCGCCGGCGGCCAGCTGGGCGGCCAGCTCGAGCACGTTCAGCGCGGCCCGCGCGTCGCCATTGGCCAGGCGGGCGATGTGCGCGAGCGCGTCGGCGGCGACGCTCAGGCCGGCAGCCCCCAGGCCGCGCTCGCCATCGGCCAGCGCGCGGCGAAGGATCTCGATGACCTCGGGCTCGCCCAGCGGCCGCAGGACATACACGCGGCAGCGCGACAGCAGCGCGCCGTTCACCTCGAACGAGGGGTTCTCGGTGGTGGCGCCGATCAGCACGATGGTGCCCTTCTCGACGTGCGGCAGGAATGCGTCCTGCTGCCCGCGGTTGAAGCGGTGGATCTCGTCGACGAAGAGGATCGTGCGGCATGACGTGCGCCATCAGCGAGGCCAGCGTGGTCTTGCCGGAGCCCGGCGGCCCCCAGAGGATCATCGAGTGCAACTCGCCACGCTCGAGTGCTGTGCGCAGCACGCGGCCGGGGCCGAGCAGGTGCTCCTGACCGACGATCTCGTCGAGCGTGCGCGGCCGCATGCGATCCGCCAGGGGGCCGGGCGGCGCGGGCCCGGGCGCGCTGGCGGGTTGCTCGAACAGCTCCACGCTACTGACCGGCCCACGCGCGCAGCCACGTCGGCAGCGCCGTGAGGTCGTCGATCCGCGCGATCGGCGTGATCTTCCAGCGCGTCAGCTCGGCCTCGCGCGGGCGGTAGGCGACGAACGGGACCCCGGCGGCGGCCGCCGCGAGGCCGTCGACCCATGAATCGCCAACCACTATGGCGTCGCGCACGCCGGCGAAGCGCGCGGCGATGACGCGCCAGCCGTCGGCGGAGGGCTTCATCTCGGCCATGTCGTCGCGCGTGACCACGAGGTCGAGCGCGTCCGCGAGCGCGAAGCGGTCGAGCGCGACCTGCGTCACCTCGCGCGCGTTGTTGGTCCAGAGCACCGTGCTGAAGCCGGCCGCCCGCGCGCCGTCGAGCGCCTCGCGCGCGCCGGGCTCGAGCCAGGCCGAGGCCACCGCGCGGCGCTCGTGGTCGAGCGCGATGTCCCAGATCGGCCTGCTGATGTCGGGGGCGTGGTCGCGGCACCAGCGAACGAGCTCGCCGACGCGGTAGCGCTCGTCGCGCGCCGGCAGCGGCCCCTGGCAGCCCTCGATGTAGGCGCGCATCTCGAGCGCCATCGCGGCCAGGTCGAGCGGCGACGAGACCAGCGTATGATCGAGGTCGAACACGCACAAACGCACGCTCGAACCGTACCATAGCCGTGCTACGCTCGGAGCATGAAGCGCCGCGCGCCGTGTGTCTCCGCCGGCTTCGCGCTCGTGCTGCTCGCCGTGTCCCTCGTGTCTCCCGCCGCTGCCATCGAGGAGGCGGATCGCTTGTGGCTCGTCGGCGAGCGCGCGTTTGCGGACGGCCTCTATCCCGCCGCGCGCCGCGCGCTCGAACGGTTCGTCGCGCAGTATCCCAAGGACGCGCGGCTGCCGGAGGCCGTGCTGCTGCTCGGCAAGGCGCGGCTGCAGACGGGAGACGCGGCGGCCGCGGTGGAGGCCTTCAAGCGCGCCGAGGCGCTGACGCCGCCGCCGGGGCGGCCACAGGAATCGCAGTTCTGGGAGGCGGAGGCGCTGTTCCGCCTCAAGCGCTTCGCCGACGCGCGGGCCGCCTACGACGCGGTGATGCGCGCCGACGCGGCGGGACCGCTGGCGCCGGACGCCCTCTACGGCCGCTCGTGGAGCGATCTCGAGCTCAAGCGTCCGGAGGCGGCGGTGGCGGGCTTCCGCGAGATGGTGTCGGCGTTCCCCCAGCACCCGCTGGCGCCGTCGGCGACGCTGCAGGCCGCGCGAACGCTCGCCGACACGAAGAAGGCCGGCGAGGCGCTCGCGCTGCTCGCCGACTTCCCGACGAAGTATCCGGCCTCGCCGCTCGTGGCCGACGCGCGGTTCTGGAGCGGCTGGATCAAGAGCACCGGCAGCGATCCGCGTGGCGGCGTCGCCGACCTGCGCGCCTTCCTCGCCGCGTCCCCGAACCATGCGCAGGCGGCCAACGCGCGGCGGCTCATCGCGCAATCCCTCGCGCGCTACGGCGACCGCGACGAGCTGCTCGACGCCTACAAGACGCTGATGGAGCAGACTCCGCCCACGGCGGACGCGCTCTACAACGCGGCCCAGATCGCCATGCGCCTGGCCCGCCCGCGCGACCAGGAGGCGGCGTGGAAGCGGCTGTCCGACGACGCGGTGAAGTCCGAGGCCTGGCTCCTCGTCGGCGAGTCCGAGCTCAAGCAGAAGCGCTTCGGTCCCGCCGCGAAGGCCTTCGAGACGGTCGGCACGGTGTCCGAGGTGGAGGGCAGCGTCAAGTTCCGCGCGCTCGCCGGACTCGGCCTGGCGCGCGAGGAGCAGCAGGAATGGAAGGCGGCGCTGACGGCGTACGAGGCCGTGGCCAATCGCAGCCCGGACGCGACGCTGCGCGACTGGGCGCGCGAGCGTGCGGGCGCGGTGAAGACGCGGCTGGCCAACAAGCCGGCGGCGCCCGCGGCGCCCGCCACCAAGCCCGCCCCGAAGAAGGACGGCAAGTCGTGAGGCGCGCGCTCGCGCTCGCCGTCGCCTGGGGGCTGCTGATCGGCGCCGCGCCGCGGCCGCTCGAGCCGCCGCTGCCGGATCTCGCGCGGGTGATCCCGTTCGCCCAGGCGCCGTCGGAGAAGCCGGCGGTGGTGATCGACCTGCCGCTCCCGCGGCCGCCCGTGGACCTGCCGGCGTTCCCGTCGGCGGTGCCCACGCCCCCCGCCGCCGACAAGCCGACCGCCTTCATCCAGTCGCCGCGCGCGCTGCCGTGCGTGGGCTCGTGGCTCGGCATCGCGACGGAGTCGCTCGAGTGCGGGCGCGCGCGCTTCCAGCGCGGCGATTTCGAGGACGCCTACAAGGCGCTCGAGAACGCCGTGCGCAAGGGGACCGACCGCGAGATGCTGCGCGAGGCGCGCTACTGGCTCGGCGAGACGCTCTGGCGGCTCGACCGCACCGAGCAGGCCGACTGGCTCTTCCGCCAGGTCGCGCAGGACGCGCCCCGTCAGGACTGGGGCGTGTGGGCGCTGCACGCCAGCGGCTGGACGGCGCTGCGGCTGCGCGAGGGCGCGCGTGCGCGCGACGCGTTCAGCATGCTGCTCGCGGGACCGACGCCGTCGCCGCTCGACGCGTGGGGCCGTCACGGCCTCGCGCTGTCGCGGTACGCGCTCGGCCGGTGGGAGGAGGCCGACAAGGCATGGACCCAGCTCGAGTCGGCCGGCGTGCCGCCGCCGATCGCGCGCGACGTCCTGTTCTGGCACGGCGACACGCTCGGGCGGCTCGACCAGGCCGCGCGCGCGGAGACGATGCTGCGGCAGTTCACCCAGGGCGGGGCCCACCCATTGTTCCCCGCGGGCGTTCTCCGGCTGGGCTGGTGGGCGCTGGCCGCCGGCCACGCGCCGGAGGCCGTGGCGGCCTTCCGCGCGTACTCCGGGAGCGCGGAGACCGAGTGGGCGTCGGCCGGCCTCGCCCAGGCGCTGCTCGTCACCGGCGACTGGGCCGGCGCGCGCAAGAGCGTGGCGGCGCTCAGCGCCCGCCGCTCGCCGCTGGCGTTTCCGATGCTGTTCCGCCTCGCCCGCGCCACCGTCGACGCCGGCAAGCCCGTCGACGCCGAGCCCGTGTACCAGGAGCTGCTCGGCGGCCAGCTCGATCCCGGCGCGCGCGCGTGGGTGCTCATGGTCAAGGGCGAGGCCGCCCGCGCCCAGGGCGATCGTGACGACGCGCGCACGCAGTTCGAGCTGGCGCAGAAGGTCGGCGGCGGGTCGCCGGCGGCGCGGCAGGCGGCGGTGAGACAGGCGCGCGTCGACTTCGAGCTGCGCGAGTACAGCCAGGCCGTGGCCGATCTCGCCCCCGTGCTCAACGCGCGCGGGACGCCCGACGCGATGCTGCCGGCGCTGCTGCTGCAGGGCGAGGCCGCGTACCAGGCGGGCGACTTCGTGGCCGCGGGCGCCGCGTTCCGCCGCATGCTCGTCGAGTTCCCGACCGACGCGCAGGCGCCGCTCGCGCGCACCGCGCTCGCGTGGACCTATCTCAAGCAGGGTCGCAAGGCCGACGCGCGCCGCGAGCTGCTCGAGGTCGTGCGCGCGGCGCCCAGCGATCCCGGCGCGCCGGATGCGCTGCTGCTCGCCTCCGAGCTGGCCCTCGAGGGCGGCGACCTCGCCGCCGGGCGCGAGATGGTCGAGCGCATCGTGGGCTCGTATCCCACCCACGCGCGTGCCGACTTCGCGCGCCTCAATCGCGGCCTCGCGCTGCTGCGCGAGGGCGACGCCGCGGGCGCCGAGGTGGCGCTGCGCGACTGGCTCGGGCGTGCGCCGTTCCCCGCGCTCTTCGGTCGCGCTCACGCGGCGCTCGGCACCTCGCTGCTGACCCAGGGCAAGACGGGCGAGGCGCTGCGCGAGTTCACGCTGGCCCAGAAGGACGGCTCGCCCGGGCTCGGTCAGCTCGGCGTGGCGAGCGTCGCGCTGGCAAGCGACCGCGGCGACGACGCCCAGCGCCTGTTCACCGCGGTGCGCGACGCCGGCACGCCGGACGAGGCCGCCGCCGCGACGTACGGGCTCGCCGTCGTGGCCTTCCGCAAGGGCGCGGCCCGCGAGTTCAGGGCGCCCGCGCAGGCGGCGCTCGCCGCGGCGCCGCGCGGCCCGGCCGGCGCCGCCCGGGCGGCGCCGCTGCTCTACGTCCTCACCGGGCTCGCGGTCGACGACAAGGACTGGGTCGGCGCCTCCGCCCTGGCCCGCCGGCTGGTGGCGGACTACCCGGCGTCCGACGTCGCACCGGACGCCCTCGAGCGGGTCGGCGCCGGCGCCGCCGCGGCCTCGGCGTGGCCGATCGCGCTCGAGAGCACGAAGCTGCTGCGCGAGCGCTATCCTCAGCATCCGCTCGCGCAGCAGGCGTGGCTGCGGCTGGCCGAGGCGCAGATCGAGACGGGCCGCGCGGCCGAGGCACGCCCGGCGCTCGAGCAGTACGTCGCCTCGGCGCCGAGCGACGCCGACACCGGGCGCGCGTGGCTGGCCCTGGCGCGCGCGCGGGAGGCCGCCGGTGACCGCGCCGGCGCGCTCGAGGCCGCTCGCGGCGGTCGAGTACTACCTGACCGCGGCCTACGTCGCGCCCGACACGCCGCTGGGCCGCCGTGGGCTGCTGAGCGCGGCACGCGCGTTCGCGGCCGGCAAGCAGCCCGAGCCGGCCGCGGCCGTGTACAAGAAGCTGCTCGCGCTGGCCGATCTGCCCGCCGAGCTGCGCGACGCGGCCCGCCAGGAGCTGGCGGCGCTCGCGCGCCCCGCTCCGTGAACGGCTACGGCGGCCGCCTGCTCTTCGTCGACCTCACGACGGGCGCCGCCCGCGTCGAACCGCTCGGCGAGACGACGGCGCGCGCGCTGCTCGGCGGCAACGGGCTCGCCGCGCGCATTCTCTACGATCGCGTGCCGGCCGGCGTGGACGCCTTCGATGCCGCCAACGCGGTCGTGTTCGCCGTCGGCCCGGTCACCGACACGACGGTGCCCGGCAACAGCCGCGCGCTCGTGGCCAGCAAGTCGCCGCTCACGGGCCTGTTCTTCGACTCGACCTTCGGTGGCCGATTCCCCGCCACCCTCAAGCGCACCGGCTTCGACGCCGTCTGCGTGACGGGCCGCGCCCCCGCGCCGTCATATCTGCTATTGACCGAGGACGGCGGCGTGGTGAAGCCCGCCGACGCGCTCTGGGGCCGGTCGACACGCGACACCGTCACGGCGCTCGTCGCCGCCGAGGGCGCCGACGCCGACGCCATCGCGATCGGCCCCGCCGGCGAGCGCCGTGTGCGCTTCGCGGCCATGGCGCACTACTGGAAGAACCGCGAGGGCGTCTCGGGCCGCGGCGGCATCGGCGCCGTGCTGGGCAGCAAGAACCTCAAGGCGGTCGTGGTGCGAGGAGCGCGCAAGACGGCGGTGGCCGACGCGCCGGCGCTCAAGGCGCTGCTCGAGGAGACGCGCGAGCCGCTGGCCACCGGCACCAAGGCGCTGTCGACCTACGGCACACCCTTCCTCGTCGGGCCCATCAACGCGCTCGGCGCGCTGGGCGCGTTCAATCTCAAGACCGAGGTCTTCGCGGCCGCGCGCGTGATCGGCGGCGAGGACATGAAGGCGCACTACCACGACCGCGACACGACGTGTCTCAAGTGCCCGGTCGCGTGCGGCAAGCAGTACGCCATCGGGCAGGGCGAGTTCGCCGGCCGGCGCGCGAAGATGCCGGAGTACGAGACGATCTTCGCGCTCGGCCCGATGCTCGGCATCGACAACCCCGAGGCGCTGATCCTCGCCAACGACCTCTGCGACCTCCTGGGGATGGACACGATCTCGATGGGCGTCACGCTGGCCTTCGTCTGCGAGGCGCTCGAGCGTGGCTGGCTCAAGTCGTCGGACCTCGGCGTGCCATTCGGCTGGGGTGACTGGCGCGGGATGCTGCGCCTGCTCGAGATGACGGCGACGCGCGAGGGCTTCGGCGATCGGCTGGCCGAGGGCGCGTGGCGGCTGGCCGCCTCGATCCGGCCGGACGCCACGAATCTCGTCTATGCCGTGAAGCGGCTCGAGCTGCCGGCGCACTCCGCACGCGCGCTCAAGGGGCTGTCGATCGGGTACGCGACCGCCACCCGCGGCGGCAGCCACCACGACACGCGGCCCACGCCGCAGTACGCGCCGAGCTTCGACCGGCGTGGGACGAAGGACCAGCCCGCGTTCGCCATGCGCAGCCAGCACTTCACCGCGCTCGGCGACTCGCTCGTCCTGTGCCGCTTCACCTCCGAGCGCGGCTTCGGCCTCTTCGTCGGCGAGCCGTACGCGCGGATGGTCCGCGCGGTGACGGGCTGGGACGTGACCGCCGAGGAGCTGGAGCGAGTGGGCGAGCGCATCGTCAACCTCGAGCGGCTCTTCAACGTGCGCGAGGGCGTGCGCCGCGCGGACGACACGCTGCCGTGGCGTGTGATGCACGAGCCGATTCCCGAGGGGCCGTCGGCCGGCATGCACTGTCCACCCGCCGAGCTGAGCGAGATGCTCGACACCTACTACGATCTTCGCGGCTGGGACACCGACGGCGTGCCGCGCCCCGCGCGCCTCAACTCACTGGGGCTGTAGCTCGTCCAGCACGGCGCGCACCTTGCGCACCAGCTCGCCGGGCGTGAACGGCTTTGGCAGCAGCGGGTGGTCGCCGATCGCGCCCTCGGAGCCGCCCAGCTCCGGATAGCCCGAGATGTAGAGCACGCGCGGGCGCCGGCCGCTGGCGGCGAGCGCCTGCGCGACCTCGTGGCCGCGCAGCCCCGGCATCACGACGTCGGTCAGCAGCAGGTCGATCGCGCCGGCGTGCTCGCGCGCGGTCTGCAGCGCGGTGGCGCCGTCGCCGGCCTCCAGCACCGCGTAGCCGTGCATCTCGAGGATCTCGCGCGTGAGCCGGCGCACCTCGGGCTCGTCCTCCACGAGCAGCACCGTCTCGTGCCCGCGCGGCGGCGCGGTGGCGACGCGCGCGGCCGCCCCCGCGACCCGCTCCGGCGCCCACGGCAGGTAGACCGTGAACGTCGTGCCCTGCTCCGGCTCGCTCTCGAGCGCGATGCGCCCGCCGCTCTGCTCGACGATGCCGTAGACGATTGACAGGCCGAGGCCCGTGCCCTTGCCCGGCTCCTTCGTCGTGAAGAACGGCTCGAAGACCAGCGGCTGGCTCGCGGGATCGATGCCGTGGCCGGTGTCGGCCACGGCGAGCGTCACCCAGTCACCCGCCGGCACCGGCTCGCTCGCAACGCCCGTCGTCCTCAGCGTGCCGGTGGCGATCGTGAGCCGGCCGCCGTGCGGCATCGCGTCGCGCGCGTTGACGGCGAGGTTGACGAGCACCTGCTCGAGCTGCGCACGATCGGCGTGCACGGGCGGCAGGTCGAGCGTCGGCCGCAGCGTGAGCTCGATGTCCTCACCGATGAGCCGCCGCAGGAAGCCGGCGAGCGCGCCGACCGCCGCGTTGAGGTCGAGCAGCGTCGGCTGCCGCACCTGCTTGCGGCTGAAGGCGAGCAGCTGCGAGGTCAGCGAGGCGGCGCGCTCGGCGGTCTGCTCGATCAGCTCGAGCTCGCGGCGGCGTGCGGTATCGGCGCCGATCTGCGCGAGCAGCAGCTGGGTGCGTCCGGTGATGACGGTGAGGAGATTGTTGAAGTCGTGGGCGACGCCGCCGGCGAGCCGGCCCACCGCCTCCATCTTCTGCGACTGCCGTAGCTGCGCCTCGCTCTGGCGGAGCGCGTCCTCCGCCGCGCGGCGATCGGTGATGTCCTGCACGATGCCGATCATCCGCGTGACCCGGCCCTGCTCGTCGCGCAGGATGTCGGCGCGCTCGTGGACCCAGCGCACGGTGCCGTCGGGCCGGATGATGCGGTGCTCGACGGTGTAGGGGCGGCCGTCGGCCACCGCCTCCTCGGAGGCGCGGCGCACCGCCTCGACGTCGTCGGGGTGCACGCGCGCGAAGAACTCCTGCGCGGTGCCGTCGAACTCGTCCTCGCGCACGCCGAAGATCCGGAAGACCTCGCGCGACCACGACAGGGCGCCCGTCGGTCCCGGCGCCGAGACCCACGAGCCGATCTGGGCCACCGCCTGGGCGCGGGCCAGGAACTCCTCGCTGTTGCGCAGGGCCTGGAACAGGCGCGCGTTGCGCAGCGCGACCGCCGCGTGGTCGGCCAGCCCGCTCAGCACCCGCTCGTCGCGGTCGGTGAAGGGCCGGGCGGAGCGATTGTCGACGAAGATCAGGCCCTCGACGCGCTCGCCCGCGCGGATGGGAACGGCGAGCGCCGCCACCGTGCCCTCGGCGGCGACGAGGTCCGCGTGCGCGGCGCCGAAGCGCGAATCGGTGCGGCGGTCGTCGGTGCGCACGGCGCGCCCCGTGGCCCACACCAGCCCGCCGTGGCCCACGCCGCGCGCGATCCGCACCGCGGCGTAGTCGGTGAACCGCGTGCCGACGCCGTGGCGGAACTGCATCGTGTCGGTGTCGGCGTCCCAGAGGGCGATGCGCGCCATGTCGGCGGCGCACAGCTCGCGCGCCGCCTCGGCGATGCCCGCCAGCACGATGTCGGGCTCCAGCGCGGCGCCGACGGTGCGTGCCACCTCCGCCAGCACCTCGGCCTCGCGCCGGCGTCCCTCGGCGTCCGCGTAGAGCCGCGCGTTCTCCAGCGCGAGGGCGGCCTGGTCGGCGAAGGCCTCGGCGCGCGCAATCTCGTCCGCGGTGAACCGGCGCCCGGTCTGATCACCGACGATCAGCGCGCCGAGGGCCCGGCCCGTGACGAGCAGCGGAACCGCCAGCATCGCGCGGTGCGTGCGCGCCGCCAGCTCGGCGCGAGTCTCGGGCGTGTAGGTGAGCCGCGGGTCGCCGACCACATCCGGCGTCGCGCAGGCCGCGCGGGTCGCCAGCGCCAACCCGGCGACGCCGGTACCGCGATCGAGCCGCGGCTGCCAGACGAACGGACGATCGGTCTCGAAGACCGTGTCGACGACCAGCATGCCGGTGTCGTGCTCCGGCAGATAGACGGCCGCCGAGCGCGCGTCGAGGAGCCGGCACACGTGCTCGGTGATGCGGCGGGCGACGATCACCGGATCGAGCGTCTGCGACAGCAGCCGGCCCACCTCGGCCAGCGCCTCGGCCGCCTCACGACGCGCGTTGCTGTCGGCGTAGAGCCGTGCGTTCACGATGGCCACCGCGGCCTGCGCCGCGAAGAGCTCGAGCATCTCGCGGTGCCGCACCGGGAAGCGTGCCTTGCCGACGAGGGCGAGGACGGCGATGAGCGTATCGCCATGGAGGATCGGCAGGGCGATGAGGCTCTTGAAGCCGGTGGTCTTCCACCACCCGCGCCGCGTGATGCGCGGGTCCTTCAGCGCATCGGCCACCCAGGCGGCCTCGCGGCGCTCGGCCACCCAGCCGACGACGCTCTCGCCGTAGGGCATGACCCCGACGGGGTAGCTCGTGCGCGTCGGCTGCCGGCCGACCTCGTGAAGCGTCAGCGTGCGCGAGGCCTCGTCGGCGATCCAGAAGCCGACGTGCGTGGCGCCGACCAGATCGGCGGCCTCGCTGCCGACGGCTTCGAGCACGGCGTCGGTCCCGAGACTCGCCGTGACGAGCCGGCCGAGCCGGGCGAGCGTCCGAAGATCCGGCGCGGCGGCGCCGGCCCTACGGGCAACACCCATAGGTCGAAGATACCCGATAAGCCCGCGGGCCATCGACAGCGCTGGTAGAGTGAAAGTACAGGGGCCTGGAGGAAACCATGCTCGTGGTCTGCATTCTCGCCAGCGCCCTGGGTGCCCTGGTCATGTGCCTGCTCGTGCTGCGCTACGGATTCATGCCCATCCTCGAGACCAATCCCGCACGCGCCGACCGTGACCTGCTCGTCACCCGGCTCGGCCACGCGGCCGCCGGCGTGTGCTTCGCGACGAGCGCGATCCTGGCCGTCGTCTACATCGCACGCGCGCCCGTGCAGCCCGCGGCCGCCACGCCCGACCCGCGTGTGATCGCGCGGCTCGCCGCGCTGGAGCGCGAGCGACAGGCGCTGGGCGACGAGGTGGCCGCGCTGCGCGAGCAGGTGGGCGCCGCCGGCGGCAACGTCCAGGGCATGCGCGCGCGCCTCGACCAGGCCGAGAGCCGTGTGGCGGGCGTCGAGACCGCGCTCAAGCGGCTCGGCGACGATGTCGTGCAAGCCAGCGCGCGCGCCAGACAGCTGGAGCGCGCGGCCGCCTCGCGGCCGGTGCCGGCACCGGTGCGCGAGCCCGTCGTGCGGCCTCCGACGCGTGCGCCGCAGAGGAGCCTGGCCGCGCCCGAGCCCGAGCGCCCGTCGGAGAGCGCGTCACCTGCCGCCGAGCCCGTCGCGCCCGGACCGATGACCCACGCCACACCGGCCGGACGCATGGCCGCCGCCGCGGCGCCGAAGCGGCCGCCCGCCCCCGCGCCGGCCGAGCCGCGGTCGCTGCAGGCGCCCAACCTGGGCGACAAGGTCCGCACCGATTGGGACAAGATCCGGCGCGGGTTCTCAACCGCCGGCGACGAGCTCATGTCGGCGATCCGCGGCTTCGGCCGTCAGTGAAGATGGGGGGCCCCGAAATGGTCCCCCCAACCCCCCAACGTTCAGAGCGCCCCGGCACAGCCGGGTCGCTCCTCTAAACGCCTCGATAACCCGACAGGCTCCTGACTAGCGCGTCCGGCGGCTCTTTCCGCGCCGGACCTGCTTCAGCCGCCGCTCGACCTCCGCGAGCCGCTCGCGCGCGACGGCCGCGTCGCGCTCCAGCGCCGCGACTTCCGCCGCCCGCTCGCTGGCCTCTCGGCGCCGCTCCTCCGCCTCGCGCTGGCGCTCGCGCGCCTTGGCCTCGCGCTGGCGCGTCTTCGCGTCGCGCTCGCCCTGGCGCGCCTCGGCGGCCGCTCGCCGCCGCTCGTCGTGCGCCTTCGCCGCGCCCGCGTCTCGCCGCGGGGTGCCTCCCTGAACGACCCGCAGGCGGGTGGCGCCGGTGAGCGCGTCGAAACCCGGCGCGTGCAACTCCTCGGTCAGGCGGCCGTGCATCAGCGCCTCCGCGTGACGTCGGTCGGCTGCCGCCCCCAGCAGCGTGTCGCTGATCCGCCGTCGCGCCTCCGCCGACGGCGCGTAGCCCACCTCGGCGAGCGCCTGCTCGGCGCGCTGCACGAGCGCCTCGAGCTGCACGCGCTCGGCGCGCATCGCCTCCATCGCCCCGCGCGGATCGGAGAGCTGCGTGCGGCGCAGCCGGTCCACCGCGTCGAGGAAGCGCTCCAGCGCCGGCCGCGCGTGCCGTGCGAGCTGATTGACCGCCCACAGCGGGGCGCTGGGCCGGCGCAGCCGGGCGACCTCGCGCGCGGCGTCGAGCTCGCGCGCCTGGCGTAGCTCGGCGGCCAGCGTGTTGCGGGCGCGTGTGAAATCCCTGGGGGCGACGGCGTAGAGCCGTTCGAGCGCGCGCGCGCCGGCGGTCATGGCTTCACTTTACCGGAAGAGCGGACGTACACTCGATGCGACGGGCGGATAGCTCAGTTGGGAGAGCACAGCCCTTACAAGGCTGGGGTCGCAGGTTCGAGCCCTGCTCCGCCCACCAAGTTTTTCAGATGCTTGCGCGGCGTACCCTTGGGGTCAAGGTCACGACGGGAGACGGCGAGGCGGCCGGATCGTCAGTAGCTGATGCGACACCACATCGAGTCTTCTGCCGATCTCGTGGGCCACCAGCGACACGTCCTGCGCGCGTGACTCCATGCTCGCCGCGGCGTCCGCGGTCAGATCCGGACGGCGGTACCAATCTCCGATGCGAGCGCCGTCCAGTTCTTTCGCGAGGCGCTCGGCATCACGAAGCAGCTCCACCAGCATGTCGAGTTTGCCGGAGACATCGCTCGGACTGAGCGCACTCCCGTCGGGCATGCTTTCCTCCTGGATCGGGACGTTCAAACCACTCCAGCATATTTCAAAATGGTTGATGCTTCGCGTTGAAGAACAGGCCTGCAGCCCTGCTTCGCCCACCAACTTACGGGCGCCTACGACGAGCGAGTTGGGGGGCTACGTCGGGCGGCGCGCCGCGTCTACCTCGGGCCATGTGTTGATCTTACGAGCGAATCATAGGTCAGACCGATCGGCGTCAGCGAGGACGGCGGCTACGTAAGTAGCTGTACGTACAGCGATGCCGACGCATCTAGCCATGCGACGCTTCGACGGCGTCCGAGTTCTTCGCGAGTGCCGCCCGTGGTCGGAGACTACAGGCCGAGCGCGCGGATGAGTCCGGTCACGAGGACGATCGCCAGGAGCGCGGCCGCTCCGATGATGTCCGAGTCGCGCGGGACGCTTGTCATGCCGGTGAACCAGAGCAAGAAGCAAGCCGTCACTCTCCCGCATCTTTCTGCGCGTTCTACACCGCGCTAGGAAAAGATTTTCATGGGTTGTTGGTCACCACCGAGGCGACTATGGTGAACAATCCGGAACATCGGAGAAGGGGGAAACATGGACGGCTGGTGGAGCGAGATCGACGGCGACGTTCGCTCGTGCCTGGAGCGGTTCGGCCCGATGAGCCCGCGCGATATTGCCCGCCAACTTCGGCTGTCCGAGGGAGCGGTGTCCTCCGTGCTGTCGATGCTGGCGCAGGAAGGCAAGCTCCGCATCGCGCGCGTGGAGTTGCCGCCGCCGGACGACGACAGCCGGCAACTCTCGCTCTAGCCCGCCCGCCGGGCCTTCGTCCCCAGCCGCCGCTTTGCTGGAACATCGGGAACCAGACGGACGACCGCCTCGGCGTCCGCCCCGACCGGTTTGGCAGCGCCCTCCAGGGCGTCGGCGACGACTCGCAGCGGCCAGGGTCGTCCGGGATGCTTGAACAGCTTGAGCAGGGGAATCGCGGCAATGAAGATCGCGATGGGAGGTGCGATGAGGTCGCACGCCACCGCGATGCCGATGCCGCCGAAGTAGCCGATCGATTTCGGCCAGTCGACCTCCAGCGACCCGACCCGGGTAATGAGCCCCGTGTCTTCGGGCTTCTCAGAGTTCGTTCGAGGTTTCATCGGTGCCTTACGGCCCGCAACGGCGATGCCACCACCTAGCGGGGCAAGACGCGGTCGCCTGGTCAGGGGCACAATCCGGGGCACACTTCAGCGGCCGTGGTACACTCCCGAGGTCCAAGTCGTTGATTTCGGGTGCGGGCTCGTGGTGCAGCCTGGTTAGCACACTGGACTGTCAATCCAGAGGTCGCGGGTTCAAATCCCGTCGGGCCCGCCATTCAACGCGCGACGCTCCATCACGTTGTCTGATCGGGATCGCCTTCGCTGTCTGCCTTGCGCGCACGCTCGTAGCGTAGGCAATCGAGATACTGGATAGCGCGGTCGCAAAGAAGGTCAAACGCCGCGAGCGGGTCGGGGAGTTGCTCGTCCTCTGTCACGCGGGAGACTTCGCTCGACCTGGCTCCTTGACCCGCTCGAGGACCGGATTCTCGACGAAGGTCGCGTAGCCCGGGATGACCAGAGTCACCGTATCGCCCGGGTCCAGCAACACCTCCAGGTCAGCGACCTTCTGCGTAAACGTCACGAGCATCGGTCCCTGAGCGGTGGTGACCTTCACGAGGAGCCGGTTTCCTTCTCGCTGCTTGCGTACCACCTGACCTTCGATACGTTCACCCGCCCCGCTGCCGGCCTTCGGAAGGTACGGCGCAATCAACGCGGGTCCTCGGGTCGCCGCGCCGAAGCCGACGACCATACCGACGAGCAACGTGCCGACGAGGATCAGCCATCCCCTCATGGGAGCCTTCACTTGGCCTGAGACTATCGCGCGGCCGCCGCGAGCGCGAGACGGTCCAGTTCCAGCGCCGACTGCGCGTCGCCCGCGCCGCGCAGGGTCTCGGCGACCGTCCGTGCGAACGCGATGTCGCGCGGATAATAGCCGAGGTACACGCGCGTGTGCGTGACGGCGTCCGCCGCGCGTCCCTGCCGCAGGCGCAGGGCGACGAGCGCGCGGCGGGGCTCGGCCGCCGACGGCGCGGCCTCGACGAGAAGCTCGGTCCGACGCTCCTCGTCGAGCGCCACACTCTCGATCCAGGGGATGCCGAAGAAGCCCGCGCGTACCCGGACGACGACCGCCTGGCCCGGATCGACGTAGCCCGCCCACACGCCGTCCTTGCCGGCGATCAGCGTGATCCGCTCCAGCGTTCCGTCCGCCGCGCGCAGGTCGATCCATGAGACCGGGAAGTCGAGAGGCGTGTTCACCGTGGTCACGGCGACGAGCTCACGCCGGTGCTCGACGGCGAGCGGACCGTCGAGGCTGCCGTTGAACGACAGCGCGGTGGCGTAGATGCCGTAGAGCGCAACGGCTGAGGTGGCGACCACACGGAATGCGCGCTGCACCCGTCTCAGCGCCGCGCTCGCCGGCGCCACGTGCCGGGCCAGGCGGGTGAGGCTCAGCCACAGCAGGGCGATCGTCGCCACGACGAAGGTGACGAACAGCACACGCCCGGAGAGCCGCGCGGCCATGCCGAGCACGAGCGGGAAGAGGCTTGCGCCGAGCCAGATCTGGGACAGGAGCATCAGGAAGGGTGAGAAGACGTTCATGAGGATGAGATTCAAGACGACGAAGCCGACCACGAGCTCGCCATCCTCCAGGAGGCGCCGCATCCACGCCGGCGGCGTTGCCGTCATCACGCGTTGCACACAGATGACGGCCCACAGCGCCATGAGCACCGTGCCGACGACGACGCCGATGGCGTGCGCGCTGCCCACGACGCGAAAGTTGTAGACCATCGTGCCGAACCAGCCGGCCAGCGCGAAGCCCGCGAGCGCGCCGAGAATCCGGGCTCCGGCGGGTCGCCGCCGCGCGGCCTCGATCATCGCGCCGGCGGTCCGGAGCCCGGCGCGCCGAGAGCCAGCCGCGCCGCGGCCAGGTGCTTGCGCGCCATCGCGTTGTTCGGGTCCGCGGCCAGCGCCTGCTCCATGAGCGCCGCCATCGTGTGGGCGTCGCCCAGCCCGCCCAGGACGACTCGACTGAGGTCTTCCACGTAGTACGGGTCGGTGAGCGCGGACTCGAACGCCTTGCGGATCATGCGGTACTGAAGCAGCAGATCGCCGCGTTGCCGCGCCTCGACGGCGGCCCAGCGGTAGGCCTCCGCGTGGCGCGGATCGGCGGCCAGCGCGTGACGAACCGCCTGCATCGCCGCCTCGTGCCGCCCGAGCTTGTCCTGCACGACGGCGATGGTGAGCCAGGCGTCGGCCGGCCGATCATTCGCAGCCACGGCGAGCTCGGCGTAGGCCAGCGCGCGTGCGGCGTGGGCGCCGTCGAAGATGCGCAGGTAGCGGAACAGGTGCGCCAGCAGGCACAGCGGACGCTCGGCCGCGGGGCGCGCGTGCAGATCACCGGCGAGCTCCAGCAGCCGGAAGGGCGTGGCGCGGCGTGCCCCCGCGTAGCCCGAGCGCAACGCCCGGTTGAGCGCGTCGATGGCCTCGCCGGCGCGTCCGGCGCGGCCGTGGACGACGGCGCTCAGATAGAGTGCCTCGATGTGATCCGAATGCGCGGCGAGCACCGCGCTCAGCTCGCGCGATGCCTCCGCGAGGCCGCCGCGGTCGAGGGCGACCTCGGCCAGCGTCACGCGTGGCTCGAGCGCGGTCGGGAAGGCCTCCAGCGCGGTACGCGCGCGGCGCTCGGCGAGCGCGGTGTCGCCGACGGCCGCGGCCCACGCGCCCGTCGGATCGCCAGTATCGGACGCCCGCACCGGGCCGCGGTGCGCTTCTCGATAGGCACGCGCCGCGTCGCCGTACCGTCCATTCAGATAGAGCGCGAAGGCGCGCACGCCGGCGACGGAGGGCTGGTAGAGCTCGATCGCGACGCCGTCGAGGCGCCGATACGCGACCATCCACAGGCTCATGAGGACGAGCGCCAGGATGACGCTCGGGTGCAGTCCGACGCGACGGAGCCGATCGATCACGAATCCGCGTGGCAGCAAGAAGCAAGCCGCACCCAAGATCGCGTGCGCGTGGCCAATCCACGCGGTCCGCTGCGGCAGATGGGCACACGGCGCCGCCAGAAATGGCACCCGGACTAGGCCGCGCGCGCGGCGCTCGGCATGCGCCCACGCAGGAGCGCGGTCTCCGCGAGCAGCGCCTCGCGGAAGAGCACCTCCCACTCGTCGTAGGGCACGTCGAGCTCGCGCAGGCGGTACTGCACGGCGGCCAGCGTCGCGGCCGCCTCGTCCATCCGGCCATCGCGCATGGCCTGCCAGATCTCACGGATGCGGTCCTCGACCTCGTTCGACTCCTTGTCCCACGTCAGGTATGCGCGCGTGACCGTGAGCCGCTCGGCCAGGATCGCGCGCGCCCGGGTGGCGGCGCGCTCGCGCCCGCTGATCACCAGGTCGGAGGGATGCAAGAGGATCTCGACCTCTGGCGCGACGAGTCGGGTGAGGTGGTCGGCGGCCACGGTGGCCATCGCGTACCGCGCAAAGAGCGACAGGAACTTCGTGGGCAGACGCAGCATCCAGGTCACCGTCGCGCGCGTCGTCGGGATTCCGCCCGTGCGCAGCGCCGCCTGGACCTCCTCGACGACGGTCAGATAATCGTCGGGCTTCACCAGCATGGGCACGTGCTGCGTCTCCCAGCGGCGCGCGAGGTTGCGCACCCTCAGCACGGGCGCGAACACCGTCATCAGCACGAGTGTGATCGCGAGCCCGACGGTGTAGGGGTAGCCGCGCAAGACCGTCACGACCTTGGCCGCGGCGCCGCGCGGGCGCGCGCCGGGCTCGAGCATGCGAAGCGAGACGAGGCCCACGAGGGCGGGGATGACCAGGACGGCGGCCATCATCGCGAGGCGGATCAGGCGCTTGTCGACCCATTTCGGCAGCGTGACGAACGTCAGGAGGAACGTGCCGAAGCCCGGCGCCGCCAGTGATATGAGCGCGACGATCCAGAGCACCGAGCCGAAGGCGATGACCGACAGGTAGATCTGCCGATCCTTCGACACGCGGCCGAAGAGCATCACGGTGGCCCAGCCGAAGGCCGTGTTCAGCAGCTTGCCGGCCGACCGGGTGAGCAGCGTCAGGAGCGCCTGGAGGATCACCATTGCCTCCCATTCTTGCAACGCCGACGCCAGGCCGCCGGCAGAGTCGCTGGCAACGGACTTGATGGTCCCCGGCTTCTCTCCCGTCGTGCTCGCGCTCGACTTCGATGGCGTCCTCTGCGACGGCCGCCCGGAATACTTCGAGGCCGCGCGTCGCGCCTATCGCGAGACGTGGCCCGCCGCCCGTGAGGTCCCGGACGCGGTGGCGGCGGTGTTCGGCGCCCACCGCCCCCTGGTCGAGAGCGGCTGGGAGATGCCGGTGCTGCTGCACGCCGTCGTCGCAGGCGAGACGGTCGCCGGGCTCGTCGACCGCACGGCGTGGCTGGCGACGGCCCGTCGTCTGCTCGGCGCCGGCGGCCTCGCCCCCGAGACGCTCGGCCAAGCGCTCAATGGCGTGCGCGATGCGTGGTTCGCCCGCGACCCCGACGACTGGATCCGTCACAACGTCTTTTATCCCGGCGTGGTCGCGCGCCTCCTCGACGTCCTGGCGTCGGGCACGCCCGTGGCCGTCATCACTACCAAGGCCGAGCGCTTCGCCCGGGCGCTGCTCGCTTCGCAGGACGCCCGGCTCGGCGCGCTGCCCATCGTCGGCCGCGAGCCCGGTCGCGTGATTCCCAAACCGGAGTCACTTGCTCGTCTCGCCGCTGCGCACCGCCTGCAAGCGGGTGCCGAGGGGCTCTGGTTCGTCGAGGACCTGCTGGAGACGCTCGACGCCGTCCACGCGACCCCGAGCCTGGCCGCCGCGCGCCTGTTCCTCGCGGGCTGGGGCTACAACACGCTGGAACAGCGCGCGTCCGTGGGGTGGCGCCGTCACGTGCGCCTGCTGTCGCTCGGGGCCTGGACGGCGCCCTTCGCCGCCTGGCCCGCCTGAAGTCCCCGGCACCCGCCTTGCTCTCAGATCCTCTGGAAGACTGTCGAACGGAGGGAACCGTGATCAAGAGCCTACTGGTCGGAGCCATCGCGGGCGGCGCCGTCATGTGGATCTACGGAGACCGGATCCGGGACTACATCGACGATATGACGATGAACGTGCGCGAGCGTGCGGCGGCCGGCCTCGAGGGCGCGGCCGAGCGCCTGCAGACCGTCGCGGACACCGTCGAAGACGGATTGAGCGGGGCGGCGCGGCGCGCCAGCTGACGTGCCGCGCGCCACGGGCGCCTCGGCTCGTGACTGGATCGCGCGGAGCTTCACTCACGTCGAGGATGTCCTCTACGTGGCGCTCGGCGTGCTCCTCGCGGCCGGGGCGCTCGTCCTCCTCGCCGACGCGACGCTGACGTTCGTCGCCAACCTCATTGCCGGCACGCTGCCGGGGCGGATGGTCAGCCTCCTGGATCGCGTGCTGCTTGTCCTGATGTTCGCGGAGATCCTGTACACGGTGCAGGTCTCGTTCCGCGAGCACGCGCTCGTGCCCGAGCCCTTCCTCGTCGTCGGACTCATCGCCGCGATCCGGCGCGTGCTCGTGATCACGGCGGAGTTCTCGGACGTCAAGGACGCCGGCAGCGCCCAGTTTCGCGCGACGATGGTGGAGCTGGGCCTGCTGACCGTGCTCAGCCTCGTGCTGGTCGTCTCCCTCGTGCTGCTCCGCCACCGCCCGACGATGCCCACCGCGGAGCGTTGATAATCGAGGACCGCCCCGGGTTTCCCGGGGCGGTTCCGAGCGTTGGGGGGTGTGGGGGGCCATTTCGGGGCCCCCCACGTTCATCGTTCTCGACTATCCGCGGGCGTCCGGCTGATCGGTCACGGCGCCGTGAACGTCATCGGACGGGGCGCCGCGCTCGAGCCAGTCGCCGAACTCGGGCAGGCTCGCCGCCAGCCGCCATTCGGCCAGCACCTCCAGCGCCATCGCGCGCGTCGCGCCGGTCTCGCCGCCGGCGGCGAGACAGCGCTCGAGGAGCCAGCCCTCGAACGCGGCGGGCTCCGGATCGGAGGCGACGGCGTCCTCGAGCAGCGCGCGCTTGATGCCGAGCCCGATCGCGTCGGGCGTCGTGTCGCGCTTGCGCCGGCGGCGCCGCCCCTCCGACGCCTCGAGCGCGGCGAGCAGCTCGCGGCAGACGGCAGCGGGACGCGCGGTCATCGCGGCCACCAGCGCCGGCGCGGATGGGCAGCGCCCGCTCGCGCGATGACGCGCACGTCGAGCCGCGCGCCCAGGCCGGCGGGGCGTTTCCACCCGCGCCCGAGCGCGGCGACGTCGAGATCCACGGTCGCGAGGTCCAGCAACCGCAGCTCGCCGGTGCTGGCGGCGCCGAGCGTCGTGATCGTCTTCATCCACGCGCCGCACGCCGCGCAGCCCTCGGCGCGTCTGGCCTGACCGGTCGTCTCGCTCACGAGGCTGCGCAGCCGCGCGTGCTCGTCCGTGCCACAGAACGCGCACCGCAGCCATTCGGCGCGCCAGTCGCCGCCGCAGCGCCCGCAGCGCAAGCGCCGCGCGCCCTCGAGGCCCCGCGCCTCCGCCAGCGCCGCCCACGCGCCGCAGATCGGACACCAGGCCTGAGCGTGATCGAGGCCGCCGGCGGCGACCTGCGCGCCGCAGCGCTCGAGCCAGGGGTATGCCGCGAGCGGCAGGACGGCGCGCAGCGGCTCGCGCGGAAGCCCGGCGGCGTCGGCGAGGGTGTCGATGCGCGGCGTATCGAGCGCGATCGCCACCTCGAGCGCCGCCAGCGGGTCGAGCCGATCGGCGGCGCCGGCCACGGCGGGCGCGGACGCGGCGGCCACGTCGAACAGGCGGCGCAGCCAGGCAGCGGCGAGGCCTGGATCGATCGTGAGGGTCGTCCCGGCCAGCAGCGGGGCGGTGGCGGCGACGTCACGGGCGGCGTCGGCCCACGTCGCGCTGCCGGCCTCCTCGCGGACAGCGGCGAGCAGATCGAGCCAGCCGCGAAATTCGGGATGCTCCCGCGCGAGCGCGTCCGCCGTCGGCGCCGCGAGCGTCGCCGTGCTCACCGTTCGCGGGGCGACGCGGCGACGACTTCGCCGCCGCGCGGCTGCGGCATCACCACCGGCGTGCCGGCGTAGGGCTTCGCCCCCTCGTGCAGCTCGACGCGACCGTGATTGCCGACGTCGGCGCCCGGGCCGCCGGCCCGCTGGCGCGTGGCCTCCGGGCTGGTGCAGGCGGCGAGCGACGCCAGCGCGAGCAGGGCGAGCAGGCGCACCATCGTCAGATCGCCTCCGACGAGAGCACGATCACGACGCGCAGCAGGAAGCCGCCCACCAGCACGAGCACGGCCGCGAGGCGCGCCGTGGGCGACACCGGCGTGTGGGCGCCCGCATGCAGCAGCAGCGGCACGACGATGCCGATGCCGACGACGCCGAGCACGAGGAGCGCGCCCCACGCATTGAGCCAGACGCGTGCGAGCGAGCCGAGGGACACGACGAGCGCGGCCAGGGTGAGCAGCTCGAGCCCGAGGACGATCATGTCGAAGCGCTGGAGCGCCTTGAGGCCGCCGACGAGGAATACGCGGCTCGAGCCGAGCAGCAGGAGCAGCGCGATCGACGTCGAGGCGCTGGAGACGAGGAAGACGGCGCCGAGCAGCGTGGTGTCCGACCAGATCGGACGGTTCGTGACGGCGAGCAGCACGCCGGTGTAGGAGACCAGGAAGAACCCCGCGAGCCCCCCGAGCACGCTCACGATGACGCCGATCGGCGCCGGCGGGCTCAGGAACGCGAAGCCGCGGCGGCGACCGCTGTCCGCGAGCGCGCCCAGGAACGACAGGAACGCGAAGCCGCCGAAGACGAGGAGGCCCCACGCGCCGAGCGACATCGGCGAATACGTCTTGAGCATCGGCCGCCACGTGGCGGACTGCAGCATCATGTGCCAGAAGCGCTCGGGCCGGCCGAGGTCGGCGATGAGGAGGATGCCACACACGACGACGGTCGGGAACGCGAGCAGGTACCCGAGCCGGGCGAGAGGACGGTCCGACGGCCGTCCCATGAGGTCGAGCATCGACGCGAGGACGTAGCAGCCGCCGGCGAGGCCGCCGAAGAAGAAGTAGAGGATGATCAGCCAGCGCCAGTGCGGAGGCTCGGTGAAGAACGTGCTAGGCATCGTCGGTCCTCCGCGTGCGGAGCGAGATCAGCCCCACCACGCCGATGACCACGGCGCCGAGCGCCGACCACAGCGAGCCCGGCTTGAGGTTGCGTGAGGGCAGCTTGGGATCGGGCGGCAGCCCGTAGACCTCCGGCTTGTCCACCAGCAAGTAAAAGGAGTTCAGCCCGCCGAGCATCTGCTCGTCGGCGCCATACAGATAGGCGCCGCGCTCGCCGCGCCCGTGCAGCTGCTCGACCCGTGCCTGCGCCTTCTGCTTGAGCTCGCGGATCGTCCCGAAGTTGATCGAGGTCGTCGGGCACGCCTGCGCGCACGCCGGCGTCATGCCCGCGCGCATGCGGTCGTAGCAGAGCGTGCACTTCTGCGCGGTGCCCGAGACCGGGTTGATGTCGATCACGCCGAACGGGCAGGCGCCGATGCAGTCGCGGCAGCCGTTGCAGACGTCGGACTGGATGACGACGGTGTCGAACTCCGTGCGGATGATGGCGCCGGTCGGGCAGACCTCCAGGCAGCCCGCGCGCACGCAGTGCTTGCAGACGTCGGACATCATCAACCAGCGCCCGTCGCGACGGTCCGGCGCGAACTGCTCGATGAACTTCACGTGGCGCCAGTGAATGCCGTCGAGCCGGCGCGTGTTGTCGTAGGAGTCGCCCGACAGCGTGGCGCGCCCGCCGTTGGTGGCCGGCAGCTGATTCCATTCCTTGCACGCGACCTCGCACGCCTTGCACCCGATGCACACCGTCGTGTCCGTGTAAAAGCCCATGGGTTCGGGCATCAGGCTTTCTCCACGTTGCAGACGAAGGCCTTGCCCTCGTGGATCGACACGTTCGGGTCGCCGACGAGCGAGGTCAGCTCGTTGACGATGTCGCCCGTCACCACGCCCTCGTAGCCCCAGTGCCACGGCATGCCGACGTGGTGCACGACGCGCCCGTCGATGGTGAACGGGCGCAGCCGGCGCGTCACCAGCGCCTTCGCGCGGACGTTGCCGCGCGGCGTGGTGACCCGCACCCAGCCGAGGTTGGCGATGCCCTTCTCGGCGGCCAGCTCGGGGCTCATCTCGATGAACAGCTCCGGCTGCAGCTCGGTGAGCCACGGGTTCCAGCGGCTCATCGCGCCCGCGAGGTAGTGCTCGGTGAGGCGGTACGTCGTGATGACGATCGGGAAGCGGCTGTCGCCGGGCGCGGCCAGCGCGTTGTCGTCGCGCTTCCAGTACTTGTAGACGGGGCTCGACTGCTGCTTGTAGAGCGGGTTCTTCACGGGCGACTCCGCCGGCTCGTAGTGCGCCGGCAGCGGACCGTCCACGAGGCCGGTGGGCACGAAGAGCCAGCCGCGCCCGTCGGTTTTCATGATGAACGGATCGGTGCCCGCGAGCGCGTCGAGGCCGATCGCGTCGGGCCTGGCCTTCGCCGACGGCGGCTTGGTGGCCGCGAAGTCGGGCACGTCGAGGCCGACCCACTTCTTCTGCGCCTCGTCCCACCACACCCACTTCTTGCGCTCGCTCCACGGCCGGCCGTTCGGGTCGGCCGAGGCGCGGTTGTACATGATCCGGCGGTTGGCGGGCCACGCCCAGGCCCAGCCGAGGTGCGCGCCGGGCGTGCCGGGCGGGTCGGCCTTGCGGCTGGCCGCGCGGTTCTGGCCCGGCGCCGGGAACACGCCGCAGTAGATCCACGACGCGCCGGTCGTCGAACCGTCGTCCTTGAGGTCGGCGAAGCCCGCGAGGTGCTTCGCCGGCTCGTCGGTGTAGTAGCCGTTGATCTCCTTCAGGATCTTGAGCCCGTCGGGATCGCCGGCCGTCGGCGGCACCTCGCCGGGATCGTGGGGCTCGGAGCCATCGGGATCGAAGTCCCACGTGAGGGCCTTGAAGCCGGCGTCGCGCGGCGCCGTGGAATCGGCGTAGAGCTTCTTCAGGCGTTTGGCCAGCTGGTGAGTGAACCAGAGGTCCGAGCGACAGTCGCCGGGTGGCTCCGCCGCCTTGTAGTGCCACTGCAGCATGCGCTGCGTGTTGGTGAACGAGCCGTCGTACTCGGCGACCTGCGCCGACGGAAAGAAGAAGACCTCGGTCTTGATGTCGGCGGGCTTGACCTTGCCGCTCTTCACCTCGGGCGCCGTCTGCCAGAAGGTCGCGCTCTCCGTGACCCAGTTGTCCTTGACCACCAGCCACTCGAGCTTGGCCATGCCCCGCCGCTCCAGCAGCGCGTTGAGCGACGTGGCGGGGTTCTGCCCGATGCAGAGCATGCCCTTCACGCGCCCCTCGTTCATGGCCACGAACATCGGCAGATGCGAGTGGTCGCCGAGGATCTTGGGGTGCCAGTCGTAGCCGAAGTCGTTGTCCTTGGTGGCCGCGCCGCCGTACATCGACTTGAGGTAGGAGACCATGAACTTGGGCGTGTTGGCCCAGTAACCGCGCGCGCTCGTCTCCGCCGCCAGCCACGCCGCCAGGGTCCCGTGCGTCTTCAGCGCGGACGGATGCGACATGTAGCCGTGAATCGAATGGTAGAGCGTCGGGATGTCGGTCGAGCCCTGGATGGACGCGTGGCCGCGCAGCGCCATGATCCCGGCGCCCGGACGTCCGACGTTGCCGAGCAGCAGCTGGAGCAGCGCGGCGCAGCCGATGATCTGCGGGCCGTTCGTGTGCTGGGTCCAGGCCACCGCGTAGGCGAACGAGCTCGTCTTGTCGGCGCCGGAGGCGTTCAGCAGCGTCTCGGCGACCTTCTCGAAGGTCTCCTTCGGACAGCCGGTGACGCGCTCGACGAGCTCGGAGGTGTAGCGCGCGAAGTGGCGCTTGACGATCTGGAAGACGCAGCGCGGGTCCTGGAGCGTGTCGTCCCGGGGCGGCGGCGGCTTGAGCAGCGACTTCACCAGCGGCTCGAACGGCGGGCCGGGCGGCAGCGTCGGCTTCTGCGACGTGGCGGGCGCGCCCACGTTCTCGTCGGCGGCCTTGTGCTCGCCCGATTGCTGCGCGGGCGCCTTCCAGCCGGCGCCGGCCTCGCCGCCGGGAGCCGCGTACTGCCACGTCTTGTTGTCGTACTGGCCGAGGAAGGCGTTGAGCGGCCACTCCTTGATCTTTTCCTGGAACTCCTTCAGCCCGGAGAACACACCGTCGAGGTCCTCGGTGTCCTTGTAGTCGGCCGAGACGATGGTGGCCGCGTTCGTGTAGTTGACGACGAAGCTCTTG
>QHSB01000088.1 GCA_003220335.1 Candidatus Rokuibacteriota bacterium | reverse complement strand
GTGCGCCGCCCGCGGCTACAAGCTGGTGCTGATCATGCCGGACACGATGAGCAAGGAGCGGCGCATGCTGCTGCGCGCCTACGGCGCCGAGCTGATCCTGACGCCGGGCGCGGAAGGCATGGTGGCCTGCATCAAGAAGGCGGAAGACATGGTGAAGAGCGATTCGCGCTACTTCATGCCGCAGCAGTTCCAGAACCCCGCCAACCCCGAAATCCACCGGAAGACGACGGCCGAGGAGATCTGGCGCGACACCGACGGCAAGGCCGACATCCTCGTCTCCGGCGTCGGCACCGGCGGCACCATCACCGGCGTGGGCGAAGTTCTCCGTGCGCGCAAGCCCTCGTTCCGCTGCATCGCCGTGGAGCCCGACGCCTCGCCCGTGCTGTCCGGCGGCGCCAAGGGGCCGCATCCGATCCAGGGTATCGGCGCCGGGTTCGTCCCCGAGGTGCTGAACACCAAGATCTACGACGAGGTCATCCGCGTGAAGAACGACGACGCCTTCACGACGGCGCGGCGCGCGGCGCGCGAGGAGGGCCTGCTCGTCGGGATTTCGTCCGGCGCGGCCATCTGGGCCGCCGTCGAGGTCGCGCGCCGGGCGGAGAGCGCCGGCAAGCTCATCGTGGTCATCGTGCCGTCGTTCGGCGAGCGCTACCTCAGCACGCCGCTCTTCGCCGACCTCGCCGACTGAGGGACATGGGGGGCCCCGAGATGGCCCCCCATACCCCCCCAACGCTCGGGGCGCCCCGGCCAAGCCGTGGCACCCCTCGTACTCCGGCTACGCACGACGGGCGGCCAGCGCCATGCCGAGCGTGACGCCGGCGATGCCGACGACCTGGACGGCCGCGGGCACCTCGTCCAGCACGGCCACCCCGAGGAGGACGCCGAAGACGGGCACGAGCGGCATGAAGAGCGCGGCGCGCGCATCGCCGAGGACGCGGATCGCCCACGCGTAGAGCGCGAGCGCGGCGATCGCCACGCCCAGGCCCTGGAAGAGCGCCTGGAACACGACCTCGCCGCGCGGCGCCTCGAGCACGCGCGGCCCCGCCACCGCCGCGTAGATCGGCACGTACGGCAATGCCAGCACCCACACCGCCGCCGTCGCCGGCAGCGGATCGACTCGCCAGTGACGCGCCCCCACCGTGAAGAGCGCGAACAGCACGCCGGCCACGATGAACAGCGCGTCGCCGAGCCACGCGTGGCCGCCGCCGCCGCCGACGCCCGGCGAACCGACGAGGGCCAGGCCGATGACGACGAGAACGAGGCCCGCCATCCGCGCCGGCCACGGCCGAACGCCGAACCAGAGCCACGCGAGCGCGGTGGTGACCACGGCCGTGACACCGGTGACGATCACGGCGCCGTGCGCGGCCGGCGCCAGCACGAGCCCCGCGTACATGATGAGCGTGTACGGCGCGCCGGCGGCGACCGAGAGCGCGGCCACACGTCGCCAGGCGACGGCGCCGGCGGGACGGTGGCGGAGGAGCACGGGCAGGCTGACGAGACCGGCGACCGTGAAGCGCAGGGCGGCGAGATCCCAGAGCGACAGCGTGCGCTGCATGCTCCAGCGCGACAGCACGAACTGGCTGGCGTAGATGAGCATGGCGAGCACCGCGGCGCCGATGGCCAGCGCGGTGCGCGCGCGCGACGGCGTGACGCTCAGGCCGGAGCGGCCGGCCGCCGCCACCAGATCTCGCCCGCGCGCAGCGTCAGCGTGGGCACGAAGCGGTGGCGGCCGGTGATGTGCTGGCCGTGGGCGTCCTCGTAGTCGAACGCGCCTTCCTCCAGCTCGAAGACGGCGACGTCGGCGACGGCGCCGGGCTTCAGGGTGCCGAGCCGGCCGTCCCGCCCGATGGCCTTCGCGGGATTCGCGGTCACGGCGCGCACGACGTCGGGCAGCGGCATGCCCAGGCTCAGGAACTTGCCCATGGTCGTCGGCAGGTCCTTGACGCAGCCGGCGGCGCCGCCGCTCGTCAGATCCGACGAGATCGTGTCGGGATAGAAGCCCTCGGCGAACGCCGCGCGCACCACGGGAAAGTTCACGTGCATGCGGCCGTGCGCCACGTCGAAGACGATGCCACGCTCGCGCGCGGCGCGGATGTCCTTGCCCACCTTGCCCTTGTCGTCGAGGATTCCGTGGCCGCGGCCGTGCAGGAAATGGCTGACGATGTCACCCGGGCGCATCAGGGCCAGCAGCTCGGCGAGCGGCCGCGGGGGGTTCGTGCAGTGCAGCATCACGCGGCCGCCGATGGCGTCGGCCGCCCGCACCGCGCGCTTGAGCGGTTCCAGGCCGGCCTCGCCCACGACCTCGAGCTGGTTGCGCACCTTGATGCCGAGGATCAGGTCGGCGTGGTCGCGCGCGGCGCCGACGGCCGCGTCCACGTCGGCGTACGGCAGGTGGTTGAGCTCGCCGACCTTGAGGTACGTGAGCCCGATGGCCGAGATGTTGAGGAAGGCGAACATCCGCACCCGCGAGCGCGACAGCACCCACTCGCGCATGCCCTCGAAGTTGCCGGCGCCGGTGCTGCCGCCGTCCACCCACGTCGTCACGCCCGTCGAGCGGGCGATGTCATCGGTGCGCGGGCCGAAGTCCGCGGCGCCCGCGAAGCAGTGCGCGTGCAGATCGATGAGCCCGGGCAGCACCAGCCGGCCGCTGACGTCGAGCACCGTGTCGCCGTCGGGCGCGAGCCCGGCGCGCACCTCCGTCACGAGGCCGTCGCGCACGCGCACGTCGAGCGCCCCGCCGAGCCCGGCGCCCGGATCCATGACCTGTCCGCCCCGCAGCAGCACGCCCATCACACGCCTCCGCCCGCGTCGGAAGAGATCCCGTAAGATCGGGCGCCGTGAGCTTACCCGAAGGCGTGCTCCTGAGCCAAGGCTCGCCGCTGCTCGCGGCATTGTCGGGCCTGGCGCGCGAGGCGCGCTGTCTCTTCTTCGCCGGCCTGCCCGGCACCGGCAAGAGTCTGTTGATCCATCAGCTCGCGCACCTCGCGGCCGCCGGCGGGCGACGCATTCACCTGCTCCAGTGGGATCTCGCGCGCCCGGCGTTCGAGACCAGCGCCGCGGGCCGGCGCTATCCCCAGGAGTCCGGCGTCACTCACGGTGTCATCCGCATCGCGGTCGGCCGCTGGGCACGGCCCGCAGTGGCGCGCTGGCACGCCGCGCAGCCGGCCTCCGACCTGCTCATCGGCGAGGCCCCGTTCGTCGGCCATCGCTTCATCGAGCTGGCCCGCCCGGTCGACGACACGGCCGAGCCACTGCTCGCGTCGCCGGCCGCGCGCTTCGTGATCCCGGTGCCCTCGGCGTCGCTGCGCCGGCATCTCGAGGCGGAGCGCGCACGCCGCACGGGGACGCCGGTGCACGCCCGCGAGCGCGAGGACGCGCCGCCCGACGTGCTGCGCGGGGTCTGGCGCGAGCTGGTCGGCGTGGCCCGCGCGCTGGGAATGGCGGACGCCCCCGACGACGCCGCGTACGATCCCGCGATCTATCGCGCCGTGTACGAGCGGCTGCTCGCGCACCGGCATGCGCAGGCCCTGGCCGTCGACGAACGCCTGCCCGCGGCGGGCACCTCCGCCTACGACTTCCGGATCCCGACGACCGATCTGGTGCCGAGCGACGCGGACGTCGCGCGCTTCATCGCCGAGGCCGAGCACGACTACGCCGACGCCGCGGCGCTGCGGCGGGAGATCGCGGGCTGGTTCAACCCTTGATAGTCTGAACCCGGAGGACGGGCCATGACGACGACCGCGCAGCGGTATCTCACGGACGCGCAGATCGCGGGCTACCATCGGGACGGCTACCTCGCGGTGCCGCGCCTCATCGAGACCGACCGCGTGGAGGCGCTGCGGCGACTGACCGACGCGTTCGTCGAGCGCGCCCGCGGCGTCAGCCGCAGTGACGCCGTCTTCGACCTCGATCCGCGCCACACGGCCGCCGTGCCGGTCCTCAGGCGAATCAAGAACCCGGCCGATCACGATCCGCTCTACGCGTGGGTGGCCCTGGAGTCGCCCATCCTCGACGTCGTGGCGGAGCTGATCGGCCCCTCGCTCCGCTTTCACCACAGCAAGCTGAACCTCAAAGGCGGCCACATCGGCGCGCCGGTCGAGGTGCACCAGGACGCGGCGTTCTACCCGCACAGCAACGACGACGTGCTGGCGGTCGGGCTGCTGCTGGACGACGCGACGGCCGAGAACGGGGCGATGGCGGTCCTGCCGGGCAGCCATCGCGGGCCGATCCACACGCACTTCGACGCGCAGGGACGCTTCGTGGGCGGTCTGCGCTCGGAGGACATCGCGCGCCTCGATCGAAGCCGCGCGGTGCTGCTCACGCTGCCCGCCGGGAGCGTCCACATCCACCACTACCGGCTCGTGCACTGGTCGGCGCCCAACACCTCGCCCGGCGACCGCCGCCTGCTCATCAACGCCTACGCGGCCGCCGACGCGGTGCCCCTGGCGGCCGACCCCACGGGCTCACCGCGCTACGGACGCCTCGTGCGCGGCACCTATCCGGCCGTCGCGCGACGGACCGCCGGCGAGATGCCGATGCCGCCGGATTTCAGCCGGGGCTACACCTCGATCTACGAGCTGCAGAACGAGGGCGCGGGCCCGACGACGTAGCGTCAGCCTTTGACCGAGCCGGCGGCCAGGCCCTCCACCATCCAGCGGTGGATGAACATGTAGAGGCCGACGACGGGCAGCGTGGTGATCACGGAGGCGGCCATGAGCTGGCCCCACGAGAACACGTCGCCGTAGATCAAGAGATTGAGTCCCACCGGCACCGTGAGCCGCGTCTCGTCCTGGATGAAGACCAGCGCGTAGAGGAACTCGTTCCAGGACAGCGTGAAGGCGAAGATCGCGGAGGCCACGATCCCGGGCGCGGCCAGCGGCAGCAGCACGCGCGTCAGCGCGGCCGTGCGCGTGGCGCCGTCGACGAACGCGGCCTCCTCGAGCTCTCGCGGCAGCGCCTTGAAGAAGCCGATCAGCAGCCACGTGCAGAACGGGA
The DNA here is from genome assembly GCA_003220335.1 of Candidatus Rokuibacteriota bacterium. GTDB lineage: Bacteria > Methylomirabilota > Methylomirabilia > Rokubacteriales > CSP1-6 > AR12. The sequence continues at coordinate 17,839 of QHSB01000088.1, read as the reverse complement.
CGGTGAAGGTCGGATACGAGAGCACGAGGGCGGCGAGGCTGTTGGTGGCGCCCAGCTCGGCGAGCACGCGGTAGAGCGGGATGAAGAGCAGCGCCGGAGGCACCAGGTAGAGGACGAGGATCAGGCTGGCGAACGACTCACGCCCGGGAAACCGCAGGCGCGCGATGGCGTACCCCGCCAGGCTCGCGATGACCGTGGTGAGCAGCGTGACCAGCACCGCGGTCACCACGCTGTTGCGCAGCCAGAGCGGAAAGCGCGTGGCCGTCCACAGCAGCGTGTAGTTGTCCCAGATGAAGGGCTTCGGCACGTAGATGCTGGTGGCGAACTGGATCTGCTCGTAGGTCTTGAACGACATGCTGGCGATCCACCAGAACGGCACGAGCACGATGAGCAGAAAGAGAACGATCCCGGCCAGCGTGAACACCCGCGCGGTCATCATGGGATTCATTCCCGGTCTTTCAGGAGATAGCGGCTGATGAGGGCGATGGCGACGATCAGGACGGGCACGAGGAAGATCGAGATCGTCACGCCACGCCCCCAGCGCAGCTGGTTGAAGGCGACCTCGTACGAATAGGTGGCGAAGACCTGGGTGGCCGTGCCGGGGCCGCCGCGCGTCATCACGTACACGATGTTGAAGTCGTTGATGGTGAGGATGAACGACAGCACGATCGTCACGATCATGACGTGGCGCAGCCCCGGCAGCGTCACGTGGCGGAACCGATGCCAGGCGCCGGCGCCGTCGACGGAGGCTGCGTCGTACAGCTCCCGCGGGATGGCCTGCATGCCCGCCAGGTACGAGACGCCGAAGAACGGGAACGCGCGCCACCAGTTGGCCACGATGACGGCGCCCATGGCGCCGGCCGGTGTGGCCATGAAGGCGATGGGGTGGCTGATGAGGCCCGTGTCGATCAGCACGCTGTTGAAGAAGCCGCGGCCGGGGAACGCGTCGAACATCCAGCGCCAGGTGAGCGCGATGACGACGGTGGACGTGATCCACGGCAACAGGAAGAGGCCGCGGAAGAAGTTGCGCCCGCGCCAGACGCCGTTGAGGACCAGCGCCATGGCCAGGCCGGTGAGCACCTTGAGGACGAGCGAGCCGACGGTGAACACGAGCGTGTTCTTGACGACCTCGTGGAAGGTGTCGTCGTCGAGGACGTAGGCGTAGTTCCGGAGGCCCACGAAGCGCTCCGGATAGCCGACGAGCTTGTCGGTCAGCGACAGCCAGATGGCCCGCGCGAACGGGTACGCGATCAGGCCGATCACCAGCACGAGGAGCGGCAGCAGGAAGACAAACGCCGCGCCCGTATCGCGACGCAGAGCGCGCGGCAGCCTCACGCGCCGAGCGTGGAGTAGATCTCCTTGATCTTCTTGTCCTCCCACTCGATCGCCTGGTCCACCGACCATTTGTCGATGATGACCTTGGCCGGCGCGTCGGTGAGCACGTTGCTCGCCTGCACCTCGGCGGCGGCGGCGGTGATGGGCCCGGGCCAGCCCGTGGGCACGAACCACTCGGCCGCCTTACCGAACGTGCGGTAGTTGTCGTTCTTGTTGAAGTAGTCTTTCGAGGCCGCGCGCCCCTTGTCGAGCACGGGCGCGAACTGGCCATAGGAGTCCTTCATCACGCCCAGCGTCTCCTCGGGCGAGAGCAGGTGCGCGACGAGGCTCATGGCCGCCTCGGGATCCTTGCTGTTCTTGAAGACGCCGAAGCTCATCGCGATCGCCCACATGCGGCGCCCCTCGGGGCCGGCCGGATGCGGCAGCGCCACGTGATTGGCCAGCGCCTCTTCCTTCTTCTTGCGGTCGGCGGCGTCGGTGGCCTTGGCCACCGCGTTCTCCATCGCGAACGTGATGCTCGGCCCGTTGGAGGTCTGCGCGATGTTGTGCGCGATGAAGTTCTCGTTGTTGCCCGAGCCCGTCCACGTCAGCGTGTCGGCGGGCTGGATGCCTTCCTTATAGATGTCGGTCGCCCACCGCATGACCTTCTGCATGGCCGGCGTCTTGATCGAACGGTACTTGCCGTCCTTGCCCGCCCAGGCCGCGCCGTAGGAGTACATGAGGCCCTGCATGACGCCGTAGCCGTCGGCGGTACGGTTCCAGGACTGGCCCATCCCGTAGAAGTTGTCCTTCGGCCGGTTCAGCGCGTGGGCGGCCGCCTTCGCCTCCTCGAACGTCGTCGGCAGCTTGACCTTCTTCTTCTCGAACTCGTCGCGCCACACGTACCAGAACGGCGCCATGATGTACCAGGGAATCGCCCACGTCTTGCCGTCCACGATCGTCACCGGCGCCACGTTGGCGGGCGGCTTGCCGACCTGGCTCTCGATCTGCTTCGCGAAACCGCTGAGGTCGAGCAGCTGTCCCATGCCGGCGAAGCGCGCGGGCGCGCTCGTCTCGAGCTGGCCGACGTCGGGCGTGTTCTTGTTCTCGATGGCGGCCACGTACTTCGTCTGCATGTCCTCGAACGTGAAGTACTCGACGGTGACGCTGCCGCCGTGCTTGGTCGCCCACCGCTGCGCGCTGGCCTCGATGGCCTTGTTGGTGGGCTCGACGTAGGTCTTGAGAATCCAGAGGCGAAGGCTGGCGGCCTTCTTCTGGGCCGGCGCCTCCCGCGCGCCCAGCGCCAGCGTCGCGCCGGCTCCCGCCGCTCCCATCAGGAAATGCCGTCGACTCACGCGCCGATGTGCCATGGGCTCCTCCCGTGTGCGCGCGAGTATCGGCGGGCCCCCACGGTCGTGTCAACGGGGCCGGCGGCGGACCAGGAGCCTGTATCGAGGGGTGCCACGGCTCGGCCCGGCGCCCCGAGCGTGTGGGTTTAGAGGAGCGATCCGGCTGCGCCGGGGCGCTCCGAACGTGGGGGTAGAGGAGGGACCCGGCTTCGCCGGGGCACTCCGAACGCTGGGGGGTTTGGGGGGCCATTTCGGGGCCCCCCATCTCACTAGATGTCGATCTTGGTCGGCCGGACGTCGACGTCGTTGGTGGCGTCGTCACCGCCCTGGCCCAGCCCCTCGAGCATCTCCTTGCCCGCGTCGTCGGCGAAGAGCACGCCCACCAGCACGCGGTCGCCGATGACACGCACGCCGGTCAGTGCCACCACGGTGGGCTCGAAGGCGATGGCCTCGTTGGCGGCCTGCTCGACGGCGGCCTGGAGCGCCCGCTCGAACTCGTGCGGCGACTTCACGTCGGCGATGTCGATGGCCGTCGTCACCTGCACCACGTGCGCGGCGGCCAGGCTCGCCACCAGGAACATGGCGATGAAAAACGCGAACCCCGCGACGAGGATCGGTGAGAGCCGGTGATGGTATGTCGAGAGTCTGAGGCTGGTCATGACGCTCCTCCCGATCCCTGCGAGTGCATGGACGGGGCCAGTCGCGCGGCACCGGGGAGTTGTAGGAGTTACCTGGAGGCGTCGGGCGCGGGCGCGTCGCCGGCGAAGAACTTCAGCGAGGCGGAGTTGAGACAGTAGCGATGTCCCGTCGGCGGCGGCCCGTCGGGGAACACGTGCCCGAGGTGGCCGTCGCAGCGCCGGCAGCGGATCTCGACGCGCTCCATGCCGTACGAGCGATCACGCAGCGACGTGAGGTGGTCGGCGTCGAACGGCTCGTAGAACGACGGCCAGCCCGTGCCCGATTCGAACTTCGTCGTCGACCGGAACAGCGGCAGCCCGCACAGGCGGCAGCCGTACACACCCTTGTCCTTGTTGCTCAAAAGGCCGCCGCAGAACGGCGGCTCGGTGCCGTGATCGAGCAGCACCCGGCGCTCCTCGGCGGAGAGGTCACGCGCCAGGCGCTCGCGCTCCGGCGCCGGCAGCGGCCCTAAGTCGTAGCCCGACTTCGAGTGCGTGGACATTGCACACACATTATATGATCGCCCCCCGGAGGTGGCGCTCGTATGGACTATCGCACGCTCGGACGGACGGGGCTCCGCGTCGGCGCCCTCGGCTTCGGTTGTGGCAACGTGGGCGGCCTGCTCATCCGCGGCACGCCGGCGGAGCGCGAGCGGGCCGTGGCGCGCGCGCTGGAGCTGGGCATCAATTACTTCGACACCGCGCCGATCTACGGCGATGGCCAGTCGGAGACGAACCTCGGTCAGGTGATCCGCGCGCTCAAGCCGCGGCTCTACGTCGGCACGAAGTTCCGCGTGCCCGACGTGCCGGCCGCCGAGCTGCCGGCCGCCGTCGCGCGCTCGCTGGAGGAGAGCCTCGAGCGCCTGGGCCTCCCGCGCGTCGACCTGCTGCAGTGCCACAACCTCGTCACGCGCGAGCGCAACGGCCGCAGCGTGTCGGTCAAGGATATGCGCGACGCGATCGTGCCCGCGCTGATCCGGCTCGTCGAGCAGGGCAAGATCGGCTTCTACGGCATGACCGCCCTCGGCGAGACCGCCGCGCTGCACGAGGTGCTCGACGCGGGCCTGGTGCAGACGGCGCAGGTCTGCTTCAACCTCCTGAACCCGAGCGCGGCCCACGCCCTGCCGCCGCAGTTTCCCGCGCAGGACTTCGGCCGGCTTCTCGACCATGCCGCCAAGAGCCGCGTCGGAGTGATCGTGATCCGCGTGCTCGCGGCGGGCGCCCTGAGCGGGACGGAGGCGCGGCATCCGATCGCAGTGCCGACCGTGGACCCGATCGGCTCCGCGCCGGAGTACGCCGTGGACGTACGCCGCGCGCGCATGCTGGAGGCGCTGGTGGAGGACGGCCATGCGGGAAGCCTCGTCGAGGCCTCGCTGCGCTTCGCGCTCGCGAGCGGCGCGGTCTCGACCGTGCTGCTCGGCTACTCGAGCCTCGAGCACCTCGAGTACGCGGCCGCTTCGGTGGCCAAGGGGCCGCTGTCCGCGGCCGCGCTCGCCGGCCTGCCCACCCTGTGGGCGCGCTTCGCGCAGGGGTGATAAGCTCGGAGCCGATGCGCCTGACGTTCAAGAAACTCCATCCGCTGTTCGTGGGCGAGGCGAGCCCGATCGAGCTGCGCTCCGTGCACGATCCCGAGACGCTCGCGGCGATCCGCGCCGGGATGGACGAGTACGCCATCCTCGTGTTCCACGACCAGCCGTTCGCCGACGACGAGCAGCTCGCGTTCGCCCAGCGGCTCGACGGCGCCCTGCACACGAAGCTCGGCTCGGCCGCCATCCAGAAGAACCGGTTCGGTAACGAGGCGCTCGGCGACATCTCCAACGTCGGCGCCGACGGGGAGATCTTGAAGTCCGACGACCGACGCCGCGCCTACAGCCTGGGCAACCGGCTCTGGCACACGGACGCGTCGTTCCAGGATCCGCCGGGACGCTACTCGATGCTGCACGCCAAGGTGATCCCGCCCGCCGGCGCCGACACGGAGTACGCGGACATGCGCGCGGCGTGGGACGCGCTGCCGGCGGCGACGAAGGCGCAGATCGACGGCCTGCGCGTGCACCACTCGATCGCCTATTCGCGCCAGACGCTCGGCTTCGACTTCTCGAAGGACGAGGAGGAGGCGCTCAAGGGCGCGATCCACCCGCTGGTGCGAACGATCCCGCGCTCGGGCCGCCGCGCCCTCTATGTGGCGTCGCACGCCTCGCGGATCCTCGACTGGCCCGTGCCCGAGGGCCGGCTGATGCTGCGCGACCTCATCGAGCACGCGACCCAGCGCCAGTTCGTCTACCGCCACTCCTGGCGCGTCGGTGACCTCGTCATCTGGGACAACCGCTGCACGATGCACCGCGCCACTCCGTTCGAGGACGCCAAGTATCGTCGCGAGCTGCGCCGGGTGACGACCCTTGATATGGGGGGCCCCGAAATGGCCCCCCAAACCTTGGAGATGGGGGGCCCCGAAATGGCCCCCCAAACCCCCCAGCGTTCGGAGCGCCCCGGCAAAGCCGGGTCGCTCCTCTAAACCCGCCAGCGTTCGGAGCGCCCCCGCAAAGCCGGGTCGCTCCTCTAATCCCAGTCGGTCAGCTCGCGTAGCGCTCTTCGACGGTGGCGGCGAAGACGGCGACGCCGATGAGGCCGATCGCGCCGGCCAGCCAGAAGGGAAGGCCGGGCGAGACTTTCCAGAGGACACCACCGATGAAGGCCGCCGGCGCGACGGTGAGGCTCCGGACGAGGTAGTAGAGGCCGATGGAGCGGGCGCGGAGCGACGGCCGCACGAGATCGACGATCATCGCCTTGCGGGCCGGCTCGCCGACCTCGCGCAGGCCTCCCACGACGAAGGCGACGAGCAGCGTCATGAAGTCGTGCGCCAGCACGACGGCCACCGGGAAGGCTGCGAACGCAACGAACGTGGCGATCACGAACGGCTTGCGCCCGATGCGGTCGGCAAGTCGGGCCACGGGCAGATAGCTGACGATGGCCGTCACCGCCTGCACGCCGATGAGGATGCCGTACGCCGGCGCGCCGATCCCCACCACGTCGATGCAGTAGAGAACGAGGAACACGTCGACCAGCCCTTCGCACGTCCGGACGAAGATGTCCGAGGCGAGGAGCCAGCGCAGCGGCGCGGGCAGCGACCGCCAGACGGCCACGACGTTCATCGGGGCCTCGTCGCGAGCCACCGGGATGTCGATGCGCCGGATGGCGACGAGGGTGATCGCCGCCAGCCCGACGGTGAGGGCAAGGCCGAGGTGGATTCCTCCGATCACGCCGTAGGCAGCGATGGCGAGGCCGCCGAGCGTCGGTGCGACGGCGATCGGGATCCGCCTCAGGATGGACTGGACGGTGAATCCGACCGCGCGACGCTGCCTCGGCAGCGCATCGCCGACCACGGCGAACAGCGTCGGGCTCGCCATGCTCGACCACGCCATGACGAAGACGAGGCCCGCGAAGACGACGGGCCAGGTCGGCGCCCACCAGTAGAGCCCGTAGCCGATCACGGCCAGCGCCACGAACAACACGAGCGCGCGGCGACGTCCGTAGCGATCGCCGATCCAGCCGCCCGGATACTGATAGACGCCGTCGAGAAGATCCTGACACGTACCGAAGAAGCCGATGGCGGTGACCGGCGCCCCGAGGGTCTCCAGATACTTCGGAAGGAAGCGCTTCCAGAGATTCTCGCCCAGCGCGAGGAGGAAGACAGCCCCGGAGACCGCGACGATGTTGCGCTCGAGGCCGAACGCCTCCGCTCGGGATCGCATGTCGGGCTTGACACTACCATGAAACTACTGTTTCATTCACAAGCGTGAGCCAGCAACAGTTACTCCTGCTGCTGATCGGACTGCCGCCGACGCCGTCGAGCCTGCGCGTTCGGGTGTGGCGACGGCTCCGCTCGCTCGGGGCCGTCCCCCTCAAGCGCTCCGCCTACCTGTTCCCCGACACGCCGGACCGCTACGAGGACTTCCAGTGGCTCGCGCAGGAGATCCAGCGAGACGGAGGCGAGGCGACGCTCGTGCGCGTCCACCAGATCGAGAACCTGAGTCCGGCCGACGTCCTGCGGCTCTTCCACGAGCCGCGCGACCAGGACTACCGGCACCTCGCGGTGCGATACCGCCGGCTGCTGCAGAGCCTCGACCGGAAGACGGCGGCGACGAGCGCCCGCGTGCACGACGAGCTCGCCCGGCTGTCGAAAGATTATCAACGGATCCGCGGCATCGATTTCTTCGACGCCCCGGGCGGCGCCGAGGTCAGGCGTCTCGAGGAGGCCATCGCCATGCGCACCCGTCGTCCGGAATCGGCCCGCCGTGAAGCGCCGCCGACGCTCGATCTGACCAAACTTCGCGGCCGGCGCTGGGTCACCCGCCCGCGTCCCCACGTCGATCGCATCGCCTCGGCGTGGCTGATCAAGCGCTTCATCGACCCGCAGGCCGTGTTCGTGTTCGCGCCGCCCGCGGAGTTTCCGAAGGACGCCATCGCGTTCGACGCGCCCGGCGTGGAGCTGAGCCATCACGGCGAGGACTGCACGTTCGAGACGCTGATCAAGCGAGGGCGGCTGCGCGACCGCCGCCTCGCCCGCCTCGCCGAGATCGTTCACGAGGCGGACCTCCGCGACGGCAAGTACCCGCACGAGGAGGCACGCGGCATCGACGTGGCGATCCGCGCCCTCCTCGCCGCGTCGCCCGACGACCACCAGGTGCTGGCACACGGCACGACGTTGTTCGAGGGCCTGTACGCGACCACGTCGAGGAAGTGATGGCGCGGCCGACGACGGTGGAGCTGCTCAAGTACTTCCTCTATCTGGGGAGTCTCGGGTTCGGCGGGCCGGTGGCGCTGGTCGGCTACATGCAGCGCGACCTCGTCGAGCGCCGCCAGTGGTTCACCAGAGAGGAGTACATGAAGTCGCTGGCGCTCTCGCAGCTGGCGCCGGGGCCGCTGGCGGCGCAGCTGGCGATCTGCCTGGGCTACGTGCACTCGCGGGTGGCCGGCGCCACGCTGGTATCCCTCGCCTTCATCCTGCCGTCGTTCATCATGACGGTGGCGATCAGCTGGCTGTACGTCCGCTTCGGTGGCCTCTCGTGGATGCAGGCGGCGTTCTACGGCGTCGGCGCCACCGTGATCGGCATCATCACCATCGCCGCCTACAAGCTCGCGAAGCTGACCATGGCCAAGGACAAGCTGCAATGGCTGATCTTCGCGGTGATGGCCGTGGTCACGGCGTGGACGGAGTCGGAGATCCTCTGGCTCTTCGTGACCTGCGGCCTGGTGGCGATGGTCGCGCAGGCGCCGCCCGCCTGGCTCAAGCGCTCGGCGCCCGCGTGCTTCGTGGTGGCGGCGACGCCGGAGGTGCTCGGGCAGATCCTGTGGTTCTTCGCGAAGGCCGGCGCCTTCGTCTTCGGCAGCGGCCTCGCGATCGTGCCGTTTCTCTACGGCGGGGTCGTGCAGCAATACGGCTGGCTCGATGACAAGCAGTTCCTCGACGCCGTCGCCGTCGCCATGCTCACCCCCGGGCCGATCGTCATCACGGTGGCGTTCATCGGCTACCTGGTGGCGGCGTTTCCCGGCGCGCTGGCGGCCGCGATCGGGGTGTTCCTGCCCGTCTACTTGTTCGTCGTCATCCCCTTTCCCTGGTTCGATCGCATCAGCGCCAACCCCAAAGTGAAAGGCTTCGTGGCCGGCGTCACCGCGGCCGCGTCGGGCACGATCGCGGGCGCCTGCTTCGTCCTCGCGAGGCGCGCCATCATCGACGTGCCCACCCTCGTAATCGGCGCCACCGCCCTCGTGGTCGCGTGGCGGTTCAAGATCCCCGAGCCCGTGCTCATCGCCGTCGGCGCCGCCGCCGGCGTCGTCATCTTCGCCCTGCGATAGGAGAGACATCATGAGGTGGATCACTCGCGAGCGTGCCCGTGTCGACCGGATCGCCTGTCCATGGCTGATCACCCGGTTCATCGACCCCAAGCCGGAGTTCCTGTTCGTGCCCGCGCGGGAGGTGCTGGCCGCGGCGGAGCGCGAGCGCGCCATCCCGTACGACGTTCCGAACGTGGAGCTGGGCCACCGCGGTCCGCAGTGCTCGTTCGACGCCTTCATCGATCGCTACGAGCTGTCGGAGCCTGCGCTGGTGACGCTGGCGGCGATCGTCCGCGGCGCCGACACCGACGACCGTGGCCTGACCCCGGAGTCCGCCGGCCTCTACGCCGCCGCCACGGGCTTCCAGGCGATCAGTCGCGACGACTTCGACAACATGACGCGCCAGTTCCCGATGTACGACGCCCTCTACGAGTTCGCTCGCGCGCAGGCGGCCACGGTGCCGCTGCAGCCGCGCGTGCTCTTCGTGTGCCTGCACGGCGCCGCCAAGAGCGTGATCGGCGCCGCGCATTTCCGCCGGCTCGCGGCCGCGCGCGGCCTGTCGATCGGCGCGGTGGCGGTCGGGACGGAGCCGGATCCGCAGCTGGCGCCGGGAGCGGTGAAAGGGCTGGCCGGCGATGGGCTCACGGCGGGGGTCGCGCGCCCGCGCCCCGTCACGCTCTACGACCTCGACACCGCCACGCGCGTGGTGAGCTTCGGCTGCGACGTGGTCGCCGCGCGGGGCCAGCGCGTCGAGCAGTGGGACGTTCCGGCGGTGAGTGAGGGCTACGCGGCCGCACGAGACCGCATCGTGGCGAACGTGGAGCGTCTGGTCGGCGAGCTCGCAGGCGGGCGCTGACGTGCCGCTCCGGCATCTCGGCTTCATCGATCTGCCTCCCCATGCGGGCGCCGGCGGCTTCGATCACGCCGCCGTGCACCAGGCCAGCGGACGGATCTACGTCGCCCACACCGCGAACGATGCCGTCGACGTCATCGACATCGAGGCACAGAAGTACGTCGGCTCCATCCCGGGCCTGACGGCCGTCGCCGGCGCGCTCGTCGCCGAGCCCGATGTCGTCTTCACCTCGAACCGCGGCGAGGATACCGTCGGCGTGTTCACGGTCGGCGGCGCGCCGCGCATCGACAGGATCAGCGTGGGCATCCGCCCGAACGGGCTGGCCTATGATCCGCGGCGCGCACGGCTCCTTGCCGCGCACGTCGGCGATCCGGGCCGTCCCGGCTCCTGCACCGTGTCGGTCATCGATGTTCGAGCGCGAAAGCGGATCGCCGACGTCGCCGTCTCCGGCCGCACGCGCTGGACTGTCTACGATCCGGTGGCCGACGCCTTCCACGTCAACATCGCCGATCCGCCGCAGATCGTCGTCGTGGAGTCCGGCGATCCGGTCGGCATCCGCCGCGTGGTCACCATTCCCCACGCGGGGCCGCACGGGCTCGACCTCGACGTCGTGCGCCGCCGGCTCTTCTGCGCGTGCGACGCGGGCGTGCTGCTCGAGACGGACGCGGACGGCGGCACGCTCCTCGCGACCGAAGCGATCGCCGGTGCTCCCGACGTCGTGTTCTTCAACGCGGCGTTGCAGCGGCTGTACGTCGCGATCGGCGACCCCGGCCTCATCGAGGTCTTCGACACGGCGCCGCTGCGGCGTCACGAGACCATCGTCACGGAAACCGGCGCGCATACGCTCTCGTTCGACGCCGCGCGCAACATCGTCTGCGTGTTCCTGCCGGCGAGCCATCGGGCCGCCGTCTACAGCGATCGCGCGTAACAGGAGATCCCCGCCATGCGAATCACGAATCTCACGCTCGCGATCCTCATCGGTGCCGTCGCCGGCACGGTCTGCTCGGCGACGGCCGTGCCCGCCGCGGAGCCCGACTGGAAAGCCGTCGAGCAGGCGCTCGGCAAGCCGGGCCAGCTCCAGGACGGTGACGTCTTTCGAGTCGGAATGCCGCGCGCCGATCTCGCGGTGACGGTCAAGGGCGTGCCCGTGAAGCCGGGATTCGCGCTCGGCTCGTACGCCGCGTTCAAGCAGATGGGCGATCAGGCGATGGTCATGGGCGATCTCGTGCTGCTCGACCAGGAGATCCCCGCCGTGATGTCGGGCCTCTTCAGCCGTGGGCTCGAGGTGACGGCGATCCACAACCATCTGAACGAGATGTCACCGCACGTCATGTACATGCACTACGAGGGGCACGGCGACGCCGTCCAGCTCGCGACGGCCTTGCGCCAGGCGTTGTCGGCGAGCGCCACGCCGCTCGGAGGTCCGGCCGCGCCGCCCGCCGCACCCACGGCCGGCGCGCCCACGCTGGACACCAAGCAGATCGAGCAGGCCCTCGGGCGCCCGGGCCGTGACCTCGGTGCCGGCGTCTTCCAGGTCGCGGTGCCACGCGCGGAGGCCATCACGGAGAACGGCATGCCCTTGCTTCCCGCCATGGGCGTGGTCACCGTGCTGAATTTCCAGGCCCTGGCCGACGGCAAGGCGGCGATCACGGGCGACTTCGTGCTGCTCGACAAGGAAGTCAATCCCGTCGCGCGGACGCTGCGGCAGCACGGCGTCGACGTGACGGCGATCCACAACCACGGGCTCCTCGACGTCCCGCGCCTCTTCTATATGCACTTCTGGGCGGTCGATGCGCCGGCGAAGCTCGCGCAAGCCCTGCGGGCCGCCCTCGATCAGACGAACAGTCGACGGTGATGGCGATGATGCCGCGACGCCGATTCTTCACAGCCGCGCTGGCGGCCGTCGCCGTCGTTGGCGCAAGCCGACGGCGGCGCGCCCTCGCCGCGCCCACGGAGATCAAGGTGCCCGACAACGTGCCGACGACCGCATTCGATTTCGAGACGACGGGCATCGAGGGCTGGAGCACCGTCGCCGGCCGGTGGGCGGTGGAGGACATGGCCGGCGCGCCGAGCGGCAAGAGGGTGCTCGTCCAGCGCGCAACGAACAACGAGTTCAACGTCATCGTGGCGCCCGGCTCCTATGCGGACGTCGACGTCTCCATGAAGTTCAAGCCGATCTCGGGCCGGGAAGACGCCTCGGGCGGCATCGTGTTTCGCTTCAACGACGGAAAGTACTACGTCGTCCGGGCCAATGCCCTCGAGGACAACTTTCGCCTCTACACGTACGATCGCGGCCGCCGGCAACTCGCCACCGCGCGCGTGAAGGCGCCGGCCCTCGGGCAGTGGCACACCGTGCGCCTCGTCGCCGTGGGCGACCACATCCAGGCGTGGCTCGACGGCGCGCTGCATCTGGACCATCACGACTCGCGATTCACCGCGGGCCGCGTGGGGTTGTGGACGAAGGCCGATTCGATCACGGCCTTCGACGACGTGACGGTCCGCGGGAAGCCAACAGGCAGCTGAGAGAGGACACCGACCATGCACCAGGACATCACTCCGATTGCAGTCCGGCCGTGGACGTTGAACGGCATCTCTGAGCGAATGATCGTCAGCCACTACGAGAACAATTACGGCGGCGCCGTCCGGACCCTGAACGCCCTTCGTAGCGAGCTCGCGGGGCTCGAGACGGGTATGCCGGGGTACCGGATCCGCGCCCTCAAACGCGAAGAGCTGATCGCGATGGGCTCCGTCGCGCTCCACGAGCTGTACTTCGGGAATCTCGGCGGCGAGGGCAACAAGATCCCGGACCCGGTCTGCGCGATGCTCGAGGAGCACTTCGGAAGCGTGGCGCGGTGGCGGCGGGAATTCGTCGAGACCGCGCAGTCGCTCGCCGGCGGCTCCGGCTGGGTCCTGCTCAGCTACTCGCGGCGGGACCGGCGGCTGGTGAACCAGGTCGCCTTCGATCACTCGCAGGCGGCGGTGGACGCCGCCCCCGTGCTGGCGCTCGACATGTACGAGCACGCGTACCACATGGACTTCGGCGCGAACGCCACCGCGTACATCGACGCATTCATGCGGAACGTCGACTGGACGGCTGTCACCGGGCGGATGGCCGCCGTCCGCGCCGATCACCCGCTGCCGCAGGAAGATCCATCCGACACGAGCCTGCCCTCGCTCTCCGTCGAGGAGCTCTCGGCGCGGCTCGCGAAGGGCGAGCCGGTGCAGGTCCTGGACGCCCGCCCGCGCCATCACATCTCGCGCACCGTCGACCTCATGGCGGGCGCGACCTGGCGTGATCCCGATCGGGTCGAGGAATGGATCGGCGAGCTCTCGCCCGACAAGCCGGTGGCCGTCTACTGCGCGTACGGCTTTCACGTCGGCTGCAACGTGACCAAGACGCTCAGGGAGCGCGGCTTCGACGCACGCTACATCCGCGGCGGAATCTCCGCCTGGTATGCGGTCGGCGGAGCGCGGGCGATGCGGGGGGAGTAGGTTGGGGCGAGCGGCCCGGCTTTGCCGGGCCGCTCCTCGATCAGCAGCAGCCGCCGGCCGGCGTCTTTCGCTCTACCAGCTCGAGGCGCGTGTCGTCGGGGCCCTTCATGAACGCGATGCGCGGGCCCTTGGGGTTCTGGATCGGCCCCTCGAGCAGCGTGGCGCCCAGCCCCTTGAGTCGCGCGATGTCGGCCTCGATGTCCTGCGAGTCGAAGCCGAAGTGCTCGAGGCCGTGGTGCGGGTTGGCGTCGCCGGCGCCGAGCCGCTCGTTCGTGCGCGCGCCCGAGATGTTGACGGCGAAGCCGTCCTCGCTGGTGCAGCGCACGAAGCGGTCGCCGAACACGCGCGTCTCGTCGTTGACGATCTTGAAGCCGAACGCGGTGACGTACCACTCGGCGGTCTTGCGCGGGTCCGGCGCCTTCAGGTGGATGTGGTTGATCCGATAGGGCATGGCTGTCACCTCCGTCGTACGCACATCGTTGGGTTACTTTTTCCGCGCTTGCCGCCGTAGACGTCCTTCCGATCGCCTCTCTTGACGACTAAGATAACCAGCTGCTTGCCCTCAACGAGATAGATGACGCGATGGTCGCCGACGCGGAGTCGGAGAAACTTCTCGGGACTCTTCAGTTGTATCACGCCCGCCGGTTTCGGATCGTTCTTCAGACCGTCGATTTTCTTCACAATCTGACGCTGCGCGTTTGTAGGTAAGCCCTCGAGTTCCTCTACGGCCGTCTTGAGGAACTCGACGGTATAGGGCACCGGCGAGATTTACAGTCCGAGACGCTTCTTTACTTCAGCCAGAGGAATGCGGACCTTGTTCTTCGGGTTGCGGAGGGCCTTGCGGGCCGCATCAATATCGATTTGGTCCTCCAGCATTTCTAGGAGACGGAGGTCCTCGACAGGAATCAGCGCCGCAACTTCCTTGCCGTGCCGTCCGATCAGCACGCGATCAGACCCGTAGCGTACATTGTTCAGTAACTCCGAGAACGTGCTCCGGGCCTTCGTCGCCTCGACGATCTTCACCATGCCGCCCATGACACCCTCCCTGACTAAACGTACATTACGTGCTTTTAGTCTATATCGTCGAGTAGCCCAGTAAGTCGCAGTTCGGGCGCGTCAGCATGCGTGTGCATCCAGTCGCCGGGCCGCTATCGTACAATGCGGCGATGCGACTGGGCCTGGCCCTGCCGAACGCGACTCCCGACGGCCGTCCCCTCACCGGTCCCGCGCTGATCGCCGGAGCGCGCGCGGTCGAGCGCGCCGGGTTCGACAGCCTGTGGTGCTTCGACTCGATCGGCCGCGGCTTCATGATCCCCGACCCGCTCATCGCGGTCAGCGTGGCGGCGACGGCCACCGAGCGCCTGACGCTCGGCACCGGCATCCTCCAGGTGCCCCTGCGCCGTCCGGTGGAGCTGGCGCATCGGATCCTCACCGCGCACCTGATCTGCGGCGGCCGGCTGCTGCTCGGCGTGGGCGCCGGCTCGACGAAGGCCGACTTCGACGCGGTCGGCGTGGACTTCGAGACGCGCATGCAGCAGTTCGAGGAGGCGCTGGCGGTGATGCGCCGGCTCTGGCGTGGCGAAAAGGTCGGCGCGGCGCAGCTCGACCCGTGGCCGGCGGCGCTCGGCGGGCCCAAGCTCCTCATCGGCTCGTGGGCGGGCAGCCGCTGGATCCCGCGCGCGGCCAAGGACTTCGACGGCTGGATCGGCTCGGGCGCCCGCAGCAGCGTCACGGCGCTGCGCGACGGGATCAAGCGCTTCCGCGAGGCCGGCGGCACGCGCGCGATCGCCACCAACATCCCGGTCGACCTCGAGGCGCCGGCCGCGCCGATGCCGGATGAGGGACAGTTTCACCTCCGTTGCGACCCGAAGACCGCCGCCGAGCGCCTTCGAATGCTGGCCGACCTCGGCTTCGACGACGCGGTGCTCGTCACGCGCCGCCACGGCGACGCCGATCTCGCCGCGCTCCGCGCGCTCTTGAAGTGACGATTCGACGCGGCGGGCGACACGCTGACACGCGTGCCGGCGCCGAGACCTCGCGATGGCGGCGTTTCACGGCGTTTCCTACCCGCGGCCGGCGTGGCACTTTTTCTGCACGACGCGGCGCCCCGGGAGGACCGCACTCATGAACCGCACGTGCACGCTCGTCGTCGCCTTCGCGCTGGCCGTCGTCGCGCTGTCCGCGGGCATCGCCGCCGCGGGCGACGTGAACGTCAACATCGGTTGGCCACCGGCGCTCATCATCGAGAAGCCGCGGGTCGTCATGGTGCCGGAGACGCGGGTCTACCGGGCACCCAACCTCGAGTTCAACGTCTTCATGTTCGGCGGCAAGTACTACAGCCTGCACAACGACCGGTGGTTCATGACGGTCAGAGCGGGCGCGCCATGGACGCCCGTCGTTGTCGAGAGGATCCCCGTCGAGGTCCGCGCGGTGCCGGTGAAGTACTACAAGATCAAGCCGGATCACGCGAAGAAGATGAAGCACAAGGACAAGGACAAGTACGACGACGACGAGGACGATGGCTCCGGCCGCGGCAAGGGCCACGACAAGGGCTGTCCTCCCGGTCTCGCCAAGCAGGGCCGCTGCTAGAGCGCGTCCGCGATCGCCTTCCCGAGATCGGCGGTCTTGTCCTTGCCTCCGAGGTCAGGCGTCCGCGGGGCGCCTGACTTCGGATCCAGTACGGTCTCGATCGCGCGCACGACGGCCGCGCCCGCCTCCGGATGGCCGAGGTGCTCGAGCATCATCGCCGCCGCCCAGATCTGACCGATCGGATTCGCGATGCCCTTGCCGTAGATGTCCGGCGCCGAGCCGTGCACCGGCTCGAACAGCGACGGAAACGCGCGCTCGGGATTGATGTTGCCCGAGGGCGCGATGGCGATCGTCCCCGTGCAGGCGGGGCCGAGGTCCGAGAGGATGTCGCCGAACAGGTTGGAGGCAACGACGACGTCGAACCAGTCCGGGTGCTGCACGAAGTGCGCGGTGAGGATGTCGATGTGGAACTTGTCCCACTTCACGTCCGGATAGGCCTTCGCCATCGCCTCCACCCGCTCGTCCCAGTACGGCATCGTGATCGAGATGCCGTTGGACTTCGTGGCCGAGGTCAGGTGCCGTTTGGGACGCTTCTTCGCGAGGTCGAAGGCGAATCTCAAAATCCGGTCGACGCCCTTGCGCGAGAAGCACGACTGCTGGAAGACGACCTCGCGGTCGGTGCCCTCGTACATGCGGCCACCGACGCTGGAGTACTCGCCCTCGGTGTTCTCGCGCACGACGAAGAAGTCGATGTCGCCTGGCTTGCGGTCGACGAGCGGCGAGCGCACGCCGGGCATGAGCCGGCACGGGCGCAGGTTCACGTACTGATCGAAGTCACGCCGGAACTTGATCAGCGAGCCCCACAGCGAGACATGGTCGGGCACCTTCGCGGGCCAGCCGACGGCGCCGAAGAAGATCGCGTCGTGCTTGCCGATCTGCTCTTTCCAGTTCTCCGGCATCATCGTGCCGTGCTTCAGGTAGTAATCGCACGACCAGTCGAAGTGATCGAGCTGCAGCTCGACCTTGAACCGGCGCGCCGCCGCGTCGAGCACGCGCAGCCCCTCGGGCACGACCTCCTTGCCGATGCCGTCGCCGGGGATCACCGCGATCTTGTGCTTTGCCAACTCACCCTCCCTGGCGGCGTCTCGACCCGCGTCGAGCCATCGCCCTGATAGACGTAGCGGAACGTCAGGCACCCCGGCTGGGCGCCCGGACAGTAGTATCCGACGATTTCCAGCTTGGCGTAACGTCCCTCCGCCGTGCGCACCGCCCACACGTGCGCCGCGCGCACGTCGTCGAAGCGCGTCTCGCCGAGATCGCGGATCCCGGCGCCGAGGCCGGCGACGATCGAGTAGCGGCGGAAGGCGAGGTCGCCCTGTCCGGCCTCGATCACCGAGCCCAGCCGGAACGAGAACGCCTGCCACGCCTCCGGCGCCGTGGCGTCCACCGTATAGAGGATGGGGCCGACGAGCGCGGCGCCGGCCTCGCGCGGCGTGGGCGGCGTGGGCGCGTAGGTCGGCACGCTCGGCTGGCGCAGGGTCAGGGTCACCAGCGTCACCGTGGCGACGACGATGGCGGCGATGGCCAGGGCCGGAACGAGCCACTTCATGCGCGAGATGCTAGCATCGGGCGCGACCCATGCTCGCCAGTCGCTGGTCTCTGCTGGTCGTGCTCACGTGTTCCTACGGTCTCGGCGCCTTCGGCATGCTCGGCGTCTCGCCGCTGTCCCCCGCGCTCATGCAGGGCTTCGGGCTGAGCCGCCTCGACGTCGCGTTCATCGTGCCCTCGGTCTA
>QHSB01000513.1 GCA_003220335.1 Candidatus Rokuibacteriota bacterium | reverse complement strand
AGCCCATCCCGGCGCGGAATGCGCGGTCCACGTCCTCCGGCGTCGCCACCCCTTCCTCGACGAGGCGCACCGCCTCGTTCATGAGGAGCACCTGGATCCGAGGCCCGATGAAGCCGGGCGAGTCGGCGCAGCGCACCGGCGTCTTGCCGAGCCGCTCGAGCAGCGTCAGCGTGCTCTCGACCGTCTTGGCGGACGTCTGCCGCCCCGGCACCACCTCGACGAGCGGGATGATGTGCGCCGGGTTGAGCCAGTGCGCGACGAGGAAGCGCTCCGGGCCTGCGACGGCCTCGGCGAGGTGCGAGGGCGAGATCGTGGACGAGGTGGACGCGACGATGGCGTCCGCCGAGATCCGCTCCGAGAGCAGCTTGAAGGTCGCGCGCTTCAGCTCGAGGGACTCCGGCAGCGCCTCCTGCACGAATGCGCAGGCGCCGAGGTCGCCGAGGCCGACACGCTCCTCGATGCGCTCGAGGGCCGGCGCGGCCGCGTCGCCGGCCACCACCTGCTCCTCGACCATCAGCGCGAGGTCGCGGACGATCTCGCGCCGCGCGTCGGCCAGCACGAGCTCGCTGTCGGCGACGGACCGGTCCTTGAGGTCCACCAGCACGACGCGCCAGCCGCCCAGCGCGAACGTCAGCGCGATCTGGCGCCCGATACGCCCGGGACCCAGAACCGCAACGGTCTCGCTCACGCGGGGTTGCTTTCCATGAATCATCGCGCCTCGCGCCGGTAGATTCGTCGGAGGGGGCCTCGGCGGCCCCCTCCGAAACCTCCCCCAGACCGGATTACGCGGGCAAAGCCCGCGCTCGAACGAGCGCGCAGTCCGTAGACAATCGCCCCTCGCTTCCCCGATCGCATCATCGCGCCTCACGCCCATAGATCATCACGATGTGCTCGCCCATGCCGCTGTTGTTGTGCGTGAGGGCGACGGCGGCGTCGGGGACCTGGCGCGCGCCGGCCTCGCCGCGCAGCTGGGAGAAGACCTCCGCCGCCTGCGCCACCCCGGTCGCGCCCAGCGGATGCCCGCAGCCGATGAGCCCGCCGCGCGGGTTCACGACGACGTCGCCGCCGTAATCGCTGCGGCCCGCGGCCACGAACGGCCCGGCCTCCCCCTTGGCGCAGAAGCCCAGCTCCTCGTACGCGATGAGCTCGGCGATGGCGAAGCAGTCGTGGACCTCGGCGACGTCGACGTCGCGCGCGGCGACGCCGGCCGCCTTGTAGGCCGACGCCGCCGCCCGCTGCATGGCCGGCCAGTGCGCGTAGTCCTCGTGCAGCGAGGTGAGCTGGAAGCCGTCGAGGGCCTGGCCGCTGCCGCGGATCCAGACGGGGGTGTCGGTGAGCGCGCGCGCCCGCTCCTCGCTGGCGACGATCACGGCGGCGGCCCCGTCGGTGATGGGCGAGCACATGAACAGGCGCAGCGGGCTGGCGATCATCCGCGAGCAGAGCACCTGATCGAGCGTGGCGCCCTTGTTGAAGTGCGCGTTCGGATTCTTCGACGCGTGCGTGTGGTTCTTGACGCCGACGAGCGCGAGGTGCTCCTCCGTGGTGCCATAGTCCGCCATGTGCCGCTGCGCGGCCAGCGCGAAGCACGGCGGAGCCGTGAGGCCGAAGGCCGCCTCCCACTCCCGATCCACGCCGGTGCCCATGTTGAGGATGGCCTCGTCGCCGGTCGGCTGGTTCAGCTTCTCGACGCCCAGCACCATGACGAGATCGGCGAGGCCGGCGGCGATGAACGCGTAGGCGTAGCGGATGCCGACGGTGCCGGAGGCGCACATGTGCTCGGTGCGTGCGCTCAGCGCGGTCGGACGGATGCCGAGCGCCTCCGCGGCCATCGAGGCAATGTGGCTCTGGAACGCCGTCCGCTCGGGCATGACCGAGCCGACGACGAGCCCCTCGAGGTCGCGCGGCTTCACGCCGGGCACGGAATCGAAGCACGCCTTGCCCGCCTCCCAGATCAGGTCGCGATACGAGGCCTTGCGCACGCCGAACTTCGACACGCCCGCGCCAACGAGCGCGACCTTCCTCATGGCTTCCTCCGCATGAGCACGGTCTCCTGGTAGGTGCAGACCGCCTCGCCGCGCTGGTTTCGCACGGCCACGTCGAAGACCACCACCCCGCGGTCGGGCTTCGACGACGGCCGCGTCTGCGTGACCGTCATCTCCGTGTGCACCGTGTCGCCGAACTTCACCGGCGTCGTGAACTTGAGGCGGTCCAGGCCGAGCAGCGCGAGCGTCGTGCCCGCGAACCAGCCGCCGAGATTCTGCTGGCCGTTG
Organism: Candidatus Rokuibacteriota bacterium; assembly: GCA_003220335.1. GTDB lineage: Bacteria > Methylomirabilota > Methylomirabilia > Rokubacteriales > CSP1-6 > AR12. The sequence goes on along the minus strand of QHSB01000513.1, from coordinate 5,991 downwards.
GACACGGCGAGCGTCAGGATCCCGTGCGCGACGCGCTCGCCGAACGGCGTCGTCCGGGCGAATTCCGCGTCGATGTGGAGCGGGTTGAAGTCGCCCGTCAACCCGGCGAAGCGCGAGACGTCGCCGCCGTCGATCGTCCGGCGCCCGGTGACGAGCACCTCGCCCACCGTGAACTCCTCGAAGTAGCGGCCTGCGATCATGATATTTGCCGTCGGGGCGGCTTCGCAGGGCTCCGCCGCCCGACGGTCGGGCCTTGAACACCCGTGTGGACATTCATGTGAATGCCTGCCCCCGGTCCCAGTCGAGCTCGCGGCCGATGACGAGGCGCAGGATCTCGGAGGTGCCGCCGCCGGGCAGCAGGAAGCGCGCGTCGCGGAAGTAGCGCTGCACGGGATACTCCATCGCGAGCCCGTACGACGCGAAGATGCGCGCGGCCTCGTCGGTGACCTTCACCGCCGTCTCCGAGGCGAGCAGCTTCGTCATGGCCGCCTCGCGCGCCACCGGCCGCCCGGCATCGAGCCGCCCCGCCGCCTGGTAGGTGAGCAGCGCGGCCGCGTGGATCCCGGCCAGCATGTCGGCGAGCTTGAAGCCGATGGCCTGGTGCTCGCCGATGGGCTTGCCGAAGGCCACGCGCTCGCGCGAGTACGCGAGCGCGGCCTCGTAGGCCGCGCGCGCGAGCCCGACCGAGAGCGCCGCCGTCATGATGCGGATCTCGGCCAGGATACCGCCGATCTTCTCGACGCCGCCGGTCTCGCCGCCGAGCAGGTGCTCGTGCGGCACCTCGACGTCCTCGAGGAGGATCTCGCCGGTGGCCGAGGCGCGCACGGCCAGCTTGTCGATCGGCTTGCCCAGCGTGATGCCGCGCATCGTCTTCCGGTCGAGCAGGAAGAGTGCGATGTTGCTCATCCCGCGCTCGCCCGACGTCTTGGCGGCCACCGTGAGCACGTCGGCCACCGGCGCGTTGGTCACCCACGTCTTGGTCCCGCGCAGTACCCAGCGATCGCCGCGGCGCTCGGCGCGCGTGGCGAGGTTGGCCACGTCGGAGCCGGCGTCGGGCTCGGTCATGGCGAAGGTGGCGACCAGCTCGCCGCGGAGCGCCGGCGCGAGGTAGCGCTCGCGCAATTCGTCGCCGCCGTACTTGAAGATGAAGTGCGTCCCCATCAGCGACTGCATGCCCGCCGCCGCCGCCACCGACAGCGAGCCGCGGGCCAGCTCCTCGGCCAACAGGCAATACGTCGTCATGTCGGCGTCGGCGCCGCCGTACTTCTCGGGATAGCGCAGCGCCAGCCAGCCCAGCTCGGCGATGCGCCGGAAGAGCGCGGCGGGGAACTCGCCGCGCTCGTCGAGCGCCTGCGCTGCCGGCGCCACCTCCGCGTCGACGAAGCGCGCGACGCTCTTGCGGAAGTCCTCCTGATCGCGCGTGAAGGCGATCATGTCGTCGTCGCCGCCTGCATCAGCGCCGCCCGCGCAGGGCCGCGGTGGCTTCGACGTCGACACGCTCGCCGACGATCACGACCCCGTAGCGCTCGCGCGCGGCCTCGATCGAGACGTAGTCGTCCAGCACGTCCTCCAGCACCGCCCCCGGGTCGCGCTCGAACGGATCGCCGTAGCCGCCGGCGCCCGACTGCTGGAAGGATATGACATCGCCGTAGGCGAACTCGCGCGACTGCTTGCCGTGGACGCGCTGCTCGCCCGGGCCCGGGTTGATCACCGTCGTGGCGAGCGCACCCGGCTGGCCGCCGAAGAGCCCGTACGGCGCGAACCGCTGACGCTCGGAGAGATTCGTCAGCTTGCCCTCGTCGGCGAGGAAGCGCAGGTCGCGCCGGATGCCGCAGCCGCCGCGAAACGTTCCCGGCCCGGCCGAGTCGCGGATGAACTCGAAGCGCTCGACGACGATGGGCTGGTTCGCCTCCTGGGCCTCGACGGGGATGTTGGACGCATTGAACGCGTACGACATCGCCTCGCAGCCGTCTCTGGTGGCGCGCGCGCCCGTGCCCGAGAGCACCAGCTCGTAGGCGACGAAGCGGCGCCGGCGCGCGCGGTCCCAGCCGCCGAACGTCGGGTTGGCGAAGTGCGAGGCCGCCGCCGCCACGCGCTCGGGCAGCGCGGGGGCCAGCGCGCCGATGACCGCCTCGAACGTGCGATAGCAGATGATCGCGCGCGGGCCGCCGCCCGCAGGCGGGCGCGGATTCAGGAACGAGCCCTCGGGCGCCTTCACCGTGATCGGCCGCAGCGCGCCCTCGTTCATCGGCCCGGAGGGATCGGTGAGGCACTTCACCGCCGCGTACGAGTACGAGCGCGTGTAGTTGATGTAGGAGTTCATGCCCGACGCGGTCTGCGGGCTCGAGCCCTCGTAGTCGATCGTCATGCCATCGCCGTCGACGGTCACCGCGACCGCCACCCTGAGTGGCGCGGTGCCCGGCCCGCAATCGTCGAGGAAGTCCTCGAAGCGATAGACGCCGTCGGGGACGGCGCGGATGGCGGCGCGCATGTTGGCCTCGGTGCGCGCGACGATCTCGTCCATGGCCGCCACGAGCGTCTCGCGCCCGTAGCGCTCGGCCAGCTCGGTCAGGCGCAGCTCGCCCACCCGCAGCGCGCTCCGCTGGGCGCGCAGGTCGCCGAGCACCTTGTCGGGCGTGCGCGTGTTGGCCGCGATGATGCCGGTGATTCCCGCGTGTTCCCGATATTCCTCCCAGACCTTCGTCGGAAGGATGCGCAGGCCCTCCTGGAAGAAGTCGAAGATGCCCTCGACGGCCTGGCTGCCCGGGCGCGCCCCGCCGACGTCCGTGTGGTGCAGGATATTGACGGCGAAGCCGATCAGCTCGCCGCGGTGGAACGCCGGCTGCGTGATGAAGAAGTCGGGAAGATGGCCGGACCCGAGCAGCGGATCGTTCAGGAGGATGGCGTCGCCCGGCTTGAGCGTCTCGACCGGGTGCGCGGCCAGCGCGTTTCGCACCGCGAAGGACATCGCGCCCATGTGGCCCGGCGAGTAGGGCCCCTGCGCGACCATCCGTCCGCGCGCGTCGAACACCGCCACCGAGAAGTCCTGGCCCTCGCGCGCCTGCTCCGAGTACGCGGTCTTGTGCACGGTGGTGCCGATCTCCACCGCGATCGACTGCAGGGCGCCCCAGATCACGCCGAGGGTGATGGGGTCGACGCGCCCGCTCATGGTGCGGCCTCGACGATCAGGTTGGCGTACTCGTCGACGCCGGCACTCGTTCCCGGCGGGAGCACCGACGTCGACTCGCGCTCCTCGACGATGGCGGGCCCGTCCACGCGCGCGCCCGGCGCCAGCGCGTAGCGATCGTACACGGGGCAGTCGGTCCAGCCGCGCGTCTCCGGGAACCACGCGCGGCGCCCGCCCTTGAGGCCGCCGTCGCGCCCGTCGCCGGCGGCCTTCGCCAGCGCGACGCGCGGCGCGCCGCCGACGGCCGCCAGCTTCCACGTGACCGTCTCCACCGGCTCCGTCGGATTCGCGTAGCCGTAGCGCGCGGCATACACCTCGTCGAAGGCGGCGCGGATGCGCACGAGTGCCGCCACGTCGAGGGCGCCGGACGGCACCGGCACGGTGAGCTCGTACCCCTGCCCGACGTACCGGGCGTCCACCGAGCGCGCGAGGGTCACGGTGCCGGCCACCGCGGCGCCACGCACGATCGACGCCGCCTGCGCGGCCATGTCGTCGTACATCGTGGTGAGCGCCGCCGGGTCGAGCGCGTCGAACCGGCGCACCCAGGTGCGCGCGACGTCGAACTTCACCTCCGCCGCCAGCAGTCCGATGGCAGCGGTGACGCCGGCGGCCGCCGGGAGGATCACGCGGGGAATGCCGAGCGCCTGGGCCAGCCGGCAGCCGTGCACCGGCCCCGAGCCGCCGAACGCGACGAGCGTGAGGTCACGCGGATCGCGCCCGCGCTCGATCGACACGACGCGCGTGGCCAATTCCATATTCGTGTTCACGATGGCGTGGATGCCCCACGCCGCGTCCTCGACCGACAGCCCCAGCGGCTGGGCCACGCGGGCGGCGATCGCGCGCCGGGCGCCGTCCACGTCGAGGCGCAGGCTGCCACCCGCGAAGTAGTCGGGATTCAGGTAGCCGAGGACGAGGTTGGCGTCGGTCACGGTGGGCGCAGCACCGCCGAGGCCGTAGCAGACCGGGCCGGGCGCCGACGACGCGCTCTCGGGCCCGACGGCGATCACGCCGAGATTCACGCGCGCGATGGAGCCGCCGCCGGCGCCGATCTCGACGAGGTCGATCGCCTGGATGTTCATCGGCAGCCCGCTGCCCGCCGCCCCGTTCACGCGATGCAGCTCGAAGGCCGTCGTCGTGTCCGGCCGGCCGTTCTCGACCAGCGCGAGCTTGGCCGTCGTGCCGCCCATGTCGAACGCGATGAGGTCGCGATGACCCGTCAGCTCGCCGTAGGTCGCCGCCATCAGCGCGCCGGCCGCCGGCCCCGACTCGATCATGCGCACGGGGTAGCGTTCCATCGCATCGGCCGTCGCCACGCCTCCCGAGGACTGCATGACGAAGAGCCGGCCCCGGTAGCCGCGCCCGGCGAGGGCCGCCCCGAGCCCGCGCAGGTACGCGCGCACCGCGGTCATCACGTAGGCGTTCACGACCGTGGTGGACGTGCGCTCGTACTCGCGGAACGTCGGCGAGACCTCGTGCGAGAGCGTCACCGTGACGTGGGGCGCCTCCTCCGCCGCCAGCGCGGCCAGCCGCTTCTCGTGCCGCGGGTTCAGGTAGGCGTGCAGTAGACAGATCGCGAGCGTCGTGACGCCGCGCTCGGCCAGCGCGCGGATCGCGCGGCGCGCGTCCACCTCGTCCAGCGGCGTACGTACCGAGCCGTCCGCGAGCACGCGCTCGGTGACCTCGCCGATGAGTCGCCGCCGGACGAGGGGGCGCGGCTTCTCGAGCTGGAGATCGTAGACCTGGTAGCGCTTCTCGCGCCCGATGAGCAGCACGTCGCGGAAGCCGCGCGTGGTCAGCAGGCCGACCCCGCGGGCCTTGCGCTCGATGACGACGTTGCTGCCGAGCGTCGTGCCGTGCACGGCCTGGGCGACGTCGCTCCAGGCCACGCGCGCGCCCGCCAGCAGCGCGTCGAGGCCGGCCAGGCACGCCTCGGAGGGATCGGGATAGGTGGTGAGGCGCTTGGCGGTGGTCAGCTCGCCGGCGGGCGACTGCAGCACGAAGTCCGTGAACGTGCCGCCCACGTCGAAGCCGACCCGGTACGACACGAAGTCAGCTCCGCCGCTCCGCGCGCGCGAGCACGACGCGATACGGATAGCGCCGGCCCGTCTGATAGGTGACGGCGTGCTCCACGGGCTCGCCGTTGGTCGCGTAGTACGTGCGCTCGAAGACCAGCAGGGGCGAGCGCGGCCGCACCTGGAGCAGCTCGGCGACCTGCCGCGGCGCCAGGACCGCGTCGGCCACCTGCTCGAGCGTCTTGATTCGCAGATCCGACTGCCGCTCGATGGCGGCGATCAGCGACGTCTTGGAGAGATCCTCGTCGGAGAGCGCGAGCGCGATCGGCGTCGGCACCCACACCGTGACGTGCTGGAAGGGACCCGCCTCCGCGTGACGGACGCCCACGATGCGCGCGCTCTTGGAGCCCGGCGGCAGCCGCAACGCCTGCGCGATGTTTGCGGGGACGGGCACCGTCTCCTGGGAGACCAGCTTCAGCCACGTCTCGTCGCCGAGCGCCATCATGTCGTCGATCGAGCCGATCACCCGCAGCCGCGAGTCGCCGCCGTTGGCCGCGGTGCTGAAGGTGCCGCGCCCCGCGTGGCGATAGAGCCGTCCCTCCTGCACCAGGACGTCGAGGGCCTGGCGGATGGTCGGCCGGCTCACCTTGAAGCGGGCGCAGAGGCTGTGCTCGGACGCGATGCGTTCGCCCTCGCCGCGAAGGTCGCGGCGGATGGCGTCGGCGATCTGGAGATAGCGCGGAATGCCCGGACGGTAATTCACTCCGTCCTCCCGGTGGGTCAAAGTTGTCT
>QHSB01000722.1 GCA_003220335.1 Candidatus Rokuibacteriota bacterium | reverse complement strand
CACCACCGCGCGGTCCACGAAGAGGGCTACCACGTTGAGCGACAGGCCGATGGAGAGCTACGCTTCCGCCGGCCGGACGGCCGGCCGCTGCCCGACACCCCGCCTCCGGCTCCTGTGCCGGCCGATCCCGTCGACGCGCTACGAGCCGGCAACGACGGACACGGGCTTCACATTGACGCGCGGACGGCCATGCCCGGCTGGCTCGGAGAGCGGCTGGACGTTGGCTACGCGATCGACGTCTTGCACCCACTGGCCGCCACCAGCCGACCGCGCCGTCCCGAGGCTTGACGAGCGCCGGCGCCGGTATCAGCATGGGGCACCGCCTCGCCCATCTCTGGGGTAGGCAAAGGAGCCAGCATGCCGCGCCAGATAAAGGTCGCCGCCGCCCAGATGGGCCCCAACAACGAAGGCACGCCGCGCGAGGAGATCGTCGAGCGCATGCTCGTGCTCCTGGAGAGCGCGGCCCGTGACGGCGTCGAGCTGATCGTGTACCCCGAGATGGCGCTGACCACGTACTTCCCCAAGAAGATCCGCCGCGACTTCGATCAGTTCTTCGAGAGCGAGGTGCCGCCGAAGGCGCTGGAGCCGCTGCTGCGGCGCGCTGCGGAGGCGCGGATCGCGGTGCATGTCGGCTTCTGCGAGAAGGCGGAGGGCAAATACTGGAACACGGCGCTGCTGACCGACCGCGACGGCCGGCTCTGCGGCACGTTCCGCAAGATCCACCTGCCCGGCACCAAGGCCGCCGACGGCTTCGCGCAGGTCTACGAGCCCTACTATTTCGCCCATGGCAACACGGGCTACCGCGTGTGGGACTGCGCGGGCGCGAAGGTCGGCATCGCCATCTGCCAGGATCGCCGCTATCCGGAGAGCTACCGCGCGCTCGCACTGCAGGACGCCGAGATCATTCTGATCGGCTACAACACCCCCATCTCCGCGCTCGCGCTGGACCTCAACGACCTCTGCATGCGCGCGGGCGCCTACGCCAACGCGTGCTTCGTGGTGGGCGTGGCCAAGGCGGGAGTCGAGGATGGTGTCGAGTTGATCGGGGGCAGCAGCGTGATCAACCCGCTCGGCCAGATCGTCGCCAAGGCGACGACGACCGGCGACGAGCTGATCGTGGCGCGCATCGACCTGGATCAGATGACACCGGTGCGCAAGCGGTGGAACTTCCTCGGCCGCCGCCAGCCGCAGCATTACGGCACGCTCCTGCAGCCCGTCACGGAGAAGGAGCCGAACCGATGACACCGCGCGGCGTCGATCTCATCGTCAAGGGCGGGCGCGTGGTGACGGCGAGCGACGTCGTCGACGCCTCCGTGGCGATCAAGAACGGGCGCATTGTCGCGCTGGCGCCCGAAGAGTTCCTGCCGCCCGCCGACCGCGTGATCGACGCGACGAGCAAGCTCGTCTTCCCGGGGCTGATCGACTGTCACCTGCACGTCGGGCCGGAGTACGACGACTGGAAAGTCTCGGCGCAGGCCGCCGCCCGCACGGGGCTCACCACCATCGTGCCGTTCGTGAACTATTTGGCGGGCGAGACGCTGCCGCAGGCGACGCGCCGGCTGCGCGAAGAGGCCGAGGCCAACGCCAGCCTCGACTTCGGCTTTCACTTCATCCTCGAGCACGAGCCGGCGATCCTCGACGGGCTGGCGGAGGCGGTACGGCTCGGCGTGCGCTCGTTCAAGATGTTCATGACCTACAAGAAGCGCGGCAAGCGCATGGTCTCCGACGAGTTCCTCTGCAAGGCCATGGAGCGCATCGCCGCGCTGGACAGCGTGTGCCAGATCCACGCCGAGAACGGCGACATCCTCTGCTACCTCGAGGACAAGGCCATCGCCGAGGGGCGGACGAAGCCGACGGACTTCCCGGCGACGTGCCCCGACTGGGCCGAGGAGGAGGCGATCAACCGCGCGATCCTCATCGGCCGCCTCACCGGCTGCCCGGTGTACATCGTGCACCTCTCGACGCGCCTCGGACTCGAGCGCATCCAGCGCGCGCAGGCCGAGGGTCAGCGCGTGTGGACGGAAACGTGCCCGCAGTACCTGCTGCTGAGCGACGAGGAGATGGCGAAGCTGGGGCCGTTCGCGAAGATCGGGCCGCCGCTGCGCCCGGCGCACGGGCGCGATCGCGAGGCGATG
>QHSB01000512.1 GCA_003220335.1 Candidatus Rokuibacteriota bacterium | reverse complement strand
CCAGCGGCCGCCGCGGCGCGCCCAGACGTCCGTGTAGCGGCCGGCCCCCATGCGTCCATCCGGTCCGATGTAGGTGGTGCGCGCGTGGATGATCGCGACGTCGCCCATCACCCGGACGTTCACGTCGTGGGCCTCGAGATTGGAGATCTTGACCGGCAGCGCGGTCTGTTTCAGGAAGTCTTTCCGATCGACGAGCGAGCCGTCGGGATTGCTGCACAGAAAATCGTCGGCGAGGATCTCGTCGAAGCGGCGGACGTCTCCTGCTTGCACCGATCGGATGTAGTCGCGGTTGAGCTCGAGCAGGACGTCGAGATCGGTTCTCATGGTCTCTCCTGGGCGAGGACGGTCGCGCGCTCGTGCGTCGTCACTCCCCGTCGGGAGGAATCAGGGTGTCGCGCGCGTCCGCGAGACGCTCGGCCGTCCGCCTGATTTCGTCCAGACGATCGGCGCGCCACGTGAAGCGCGGCTCCTTGGTGTAGCCGCTCCACGTGTCCATATAGTCGGCGCGCCGGAGCCCCAGGGCGAACTCGGAGACCCGCGTCGGGTTCGCAAAATCTGCCATCACCGCAACCTCGTTGTGGACGGCGCCCGCCTTGCCGTCGAGCCACTTCTCGATCGCGCGCGGCTTGGGCCCGTGGGGCAGCCCCACGGGGTGCAGCGTCACCATGCCGGGCCCGACGACGCCGCCGCCGCTGAAGAAGTCGCCGAAGTGATAGCCGAGCGTCTCGAGATAATCGAAGTTCCGGTGGAAGAACGGCAGCCACATCCCTTCCTTCTCCACCGAGCGCACGGTGAACACGCAGAGATAACAGCCGGGCAGCGTGAAGACCGTGTGGCCCGACGGCGGGACGTGCGAGCGGTCGGCCACCAGCGGACGCACGTCCTCGACGGCGAAGCGGTAGGGCAGGTAGTCGCCGCGCCAGCCGACGACGTCGAACGGATGTGTCGGGTGCACGCGTCGCGTGTACACGTCGCCGACCTTGGAGACGATCTCGAAGCGCCCCGCCTCGTTGCGCGTGTCGAGCGAGCGCGGATAGCGATAGTCGCTCTCGCTGTGGGTGATGAAGCGTCCGGTGCTCGGCGACTCCGCCTTCTCCGGATCACCCGCGAACGACTCGTACATCCAGTAGTAGTGGCGGCCGGCGCCGAGCTCGAACCGGTGGGCGATGCCCTTGGGGACGATGAGGAAGTCGCCCTTCTTGTACTCGATCGGCCCGAACGTCGTCTCGAGCGTTCCCTGCCCGGCGTGGACGAAGTAGACCATGGTGGCCGAATGATGCTCGAAGAAGTAGTCCATCGGCGCCGCGGGCGCCGTGACGTTCATGGCCGCGGTGGCGTTGGCGACGATCCGCGCCATGCCGCGATAGACGTCGCGCGCCGGCTCGGCCGGCGCGACGTTCAGCAGAAGATGAGTCCCGCCGATCGGCCGCAGCGGCGACTCCCAGGCCGGGGCGAAGCCGTCGAGCACGCGCGTCTCGCCGGGCAGCCAGTTGGTCGGAGGATAGAGGTGGTAGGTGTGGGTGACCTTGCCGGAAAATCCGCCGCGGCCGTGCTCCTGCTCGTAGACGTGGCGCAGCAGCGGGCCCGCGTGCGGCGCGCGGGGGACGATGCCGACCTCGGGAAGGCCCCGGAAGTATTCGTACTTGTCCACGACCCACCTCCTGCCTGGTGGGCCGATTGTACGCCAGCCCGCACGACGCATCGTCCGCGGAACGGATTCGCGCAGACCTGCGTTATGATCGAGACCCCATGGGCCAGGTGATCCCGTTCCCGAAGCGTCCCGCCGGCGGCCGCGACCAGTCCGCGCTGGTCGAGGTCCACCGCTGCGATCAGGGCGAGGCGCTGGTCGTGAAGGGTCTCTTCGAGAGCGAGGGTATTCCCGTGCTCGTGCGCTCCCGCATCGCGCACTCGGTCCATCCGTTCACGGTCGGCGCGCAGGGCGAGGTCATCTTATTGGTGCCCCGCGCAGACGCCGACCGCAGTCGCCGCCTGCTCTCGCCCTAATCGTCCTCGAGGCCGCTACTTGAGCGGATCGGGGATGAAGCTCAATTTCCCGAGTTCTCGCTCGGCGTCTGCCTTGTCCACCAATTCGGGCACGATCCGACCCACCATCACGCCCATCTGGATTCTCAGGCGTACGAAGCGCTCCTGACTCGGCTCGAGGGTGAACGTGAGCTTCTTCTCGGTCTCGGTGGCGGCGGTCACCTCGTAATTGCCGGGGGCGCGGTCGACGAAGTAGAACCCGTGGGGCTTCGCCGTACCGACCTTCTGCCCGTTCAGGTTGATGGTGGGCTGAACTGCGGCTCCGAACGCGCTGGGTCGATAGAAGTAGATCCGGCCCTGTGAGGACGCAAGCGGGGGGAGCGTGGACGCGACCTCCGTGTACTTGGCTCCCGTGGCACAGCCCGAGAGAGGCAGCAGCAACGCCGCCGTGACCAGCATTGTCCTGATCGTCATGGTGGCCTCCTTCGGATGGACAGTCGAATCTCCTTCCCATCGCCCACGGGCGCGAATGCACGCTCGACCGGCAGGTAGAAACCGACGAGCCGGTCGCCGTCGAGGACGAGATAGGCCTCATGGATCTGCGCTCCCTCGACAGTGAACACGCCGTCGACGGGTTTGAAGACCTCTCCCTCGACCGAGCGCCCGATCCTCGTCCAGAGACTCCCGCGACGAATCACGCGGCGGTATCCAGGACCGACCGAGACCGGCACGGTCTCTCCAATCTCAATCGTGTCCTTGGCTTGTTCCGCCACCGACGTCATCTGCGTCGGCCGACGCACGACCTCCGGCGCGCATGCGACGAGCCCGAGAGCGCTCAGGGCCACGACAAGGCCGCCGCGCAAGGACATCATCGATGGGACACCGCCTCTCTCGATAGATCGCACCGCCTCGGGTTGGCGCGCGCGCAGCGTGACCCGGGACTCGTGACTCGGCACTATAGTCGGCGGGCGTGGAGTCGGCAAGCGGCCGATCGGAACCTCAGGCTACGAGGACGCCGCGCCCGCGGCCTCCGCGACCATCGCCTCCAGCGCCTCCACCACTGCGTCCAGCGCCGCCGCGTCGAGCGTCCCGAGCGCGTCGCGCGTCGTGTGATAGGTGTCGAACGGCACCGGGCGGCGCTTGACCGCACGGAGCGCGCTCTTCATCGGGCTGAAGACGAACGCGCGCAGCGCATCGGCCTCCGACGCCGGCACCATGGTGAGGCCGTACGCGGGGATGCCGGCCGCCGCGAACGCGCGGTGGTCGCTGCCGAACACAGGGATCTTGCCGACGACGTGGTAGGTCTCGTCGGCACGGCGGCCGACATTCTCGAGGGCGCCGCGGACGGTGCTCAGGAATGTGGTCTGAGCACCGGCGTCCCAGATCGCCAGCGTGTCGCCCATCCCGCAGAGCTCGAGGCTGAGCACGCCCGCGACCCGGTCGAGGGACGCATCGCGGACGTAGGCGCGCGCGCCGAGGTAGCCCAGCTCCTCGCAGGCCGGAAAGAGCAGGCGCACGCGCAGCCGCGACGGCGGCGCCGCGGCCAGCCGCTCGAGCAGTGCGAGGAGGATCGCCACCGAGGCCGCGTTGTCGTTGGCACCGGGGCTGCCCGGCACGGCATCGTGGTGCGCGATGAGGATGAGCGTGCGGTCGCCGGCGCCGAGGTCGACGACGTAGTTGTCGCCGCGGCCCTCGAACGTCGCGAAGCGATGCCGCGTGAACGGCACGCCCCGGGCGCCGAGCCAGCTGGCCACCGCGGCCTCGCGGGCGGCGTTGTCGCGCGCGGTGAGCAGGCGTGACAGCGCGATCGGCGTGCGCGGCCCGCTGAGCACGTCGTTGAGCGGCGTCGGCGTCTCGGTGTGGGCGGGCGCCCGCCGATTCAGCGCGCGGCTGACGGCCCGATTGAGCCGCCCGCGCAGGAAGAAGCCGACGTCCCGCAGCGACATCAGCCGATCCGGAGCAGGCGGCGTGCGTTGTCGGAGGCGCGCCGCGCGAAGTCCTCGAGCGGCTCGCCGCGCAGCTCGGCCACGCGCGCCGCCGTGAGCGCGAGATACGCCGGCTCGTTGCGCTTGCCGCGGTACCCCTGCGGCGGCAGGAACGGACAGTCGGTCTCGATCACCAGGCGGTCGCCCGGCACGAAGCGGGCGACCTCGGGCAGCGCGCGCGCGTTGGGATAGGTGACGGGCCCGGCCAGCGAGATGAAGAGCCCGAGGTCGAGACAGCGCCGCGCGATCGCCACGTCGCCCGAGAAGCAGTGCATGATCCCGCCGGCCTCGCTCACGCGCTCCTCGGCGAGGATCGCGAGCACCTCCGCGTGGGCGTCGCGGCAGTGCACGACGACCGGCTTGCGCACGCGCCGGGCCAGGCCGACGCAATGCCGGAACACGCGCTCCTGCACCTCGCGAGGCGAGAGGTTGCGGAAGAAGTCCAGGCCGATCTCGCCGACGGCCACCACGCGCGGGCCCCCGGCGAGGCGCTCGATCTCGGTCAGCACGTCCGCCTCGGCCGCCGCGGCGTCGTGCGGATGGACGCCCACGGCCGCCCACACGCCGGGCTCCGACTCCGCCAGTGCGACGGCCGCGCGCGAGGTCGGCACTTCGGTGCCGATCGTCAGCATGCGCGTCACGCCGGCCTGCCGCGCGCGGGCCATCATCTCGGCGCGGTCGGTATCGAACTCGGGAAAATGTAGATGCGCGTGCGTGTCGAAGAGCTCGAGACTCACGCGCCCGCCCCTCTCACGGCGCGACCCGAAATCGCATGCGGCCGATGAGCTGGCCCGCCGCCGTCGTCACGTCCACCGTCCAGCGGCCCGTCGGATCGGCGGGAAAGCTGAGCTTGCGCGAGAAGGTCCGGTAGCCCTCGCGCCGGCCGCCCTCCACCGGGGTGAGGCGGATGACGTTGATGATCTGGCCCTCGCGGCGCCACACGTGATCGACGGGCTGCTTCAGCCCGGCCGGCGCGTAGATCGCGGTATAGGCGATGAGGCCGTTCTGGAGCAGCGCGGCGGCGGGGATCGGCGAGCGCGGCTCGAGGGAGTCCACGGTGCCGACGTTCCACCCCAGCCGCGCGTCGGCCAGGAAGAGCGGCGCGGGCGGGATCGCGACGCGGCCGCCGAGGGCGACGGCGGCCGCGAGCATGCCGGCCACCGCCGTGACCGCAAGCCCGCGCGACCATCGCCACCCGCTCGCCCGGCAGACCGCCGGCGTCAGGGCCACCACGGCCACCCAGGCGGCGATCCCCAGCGCCGCCACCGGGGGCAGGCCGATCAGCGGCAGCGCGAGGTTGAGCGCGCCGAACAGCGAGACGAGGAAGAAGACGTAGCCGGCCCACGGGTAGGGATGCACGACCGCCTGGTACCACGGGTCGAACGTCGCGAGCAGCGCCAGCGCCACGAGGGCCAGCAAGAAGACGACGTTGAGTGAGGTCAGCGTCGTGGCCGCCCAGTACGCGGGCAGCAGGAAGAGCAGCACGCCGTGATAGAGCGTCTGCACCAGGTACTCGGTGGCGCCGAGCACGAGGCGGTGCGTGCGCCGCTCGGAGGCGGCCAGCGTGTCGCGCACCTGGACGAGGAGCGCCACCAGGAGCCAGAGCAGCAGCAGGTAGCCGACGATCAGGCCCACGCGCGGCAGGCCGCGGCGGAACACGAAGAGCGTGAGGAGACCGCCGACGAAGGACGCGAGCGAGATACCCCAGGTCCGCGCGAAGGCCGGGATCACCCCGGTGGCCCGAGGCGGTCCACGATGGCGCGCGCCACCTCGTCGCGGCGCAGCGCCTGCACGCAGTCGAGCACGTCGGCGGCGGCGGCGGTCGCGCGAAGGTGAGCGCCGACGAGATCGAGCGCGCTGCCGCGCACGCCGCTCTCCAGCGCGCAGATCTCGCGCAGCACGCGGGCGATGGACGCGTCGCGGGCGGCCACCTCCAGGAGGGTGCGGAGGTAGTCGTCGGTCACCGCGGCTGTCATTTCACCTTCGCGCCCGGCGGCAGATCGCGGTCCGGCGTGACGATGCCGAGCCCCTGCCCACCCTCGCCGGCCAGGACCATGCCCTGGGACTCGATGCCCATGAGCTTCGCCGGCGCCAGGTTGGCGACGACCACGACCTTCTTGCCGACGAGGTCCTCCGGCCGGTAGTGCTCGGCGATGCCGGCCAGAACGGTGCGCTCCTCGGCGCCGAGCGAGACGCGCAGCTTGAGCAGCTTCCTGGACTTCGGCACCGCCTCCGCGGCCAGCACCAGCGCCACCCGCAGGTCGATCTTCTGGAACTCGTCGATGCTGATGCGCGCGCCATCGGCCGCCGACGCGTCCGCGGCCGCCGCCGGCTTCTTGTCCTCCACGCGTGGGAAGAGGGCGGAGATCTTACCGATGCGCGCGCCGGCCTGAAGCCGCCCCCACACCGCATCGGCCAGCGCCGGCTCACCGGTATGCCCAAGCGCCGCGCGGATCTTCGCCGCCGCATCGGGCAGGAACGGCGCCAGCACGATCCCGGTTGACGACGGCGACGAACTCCCAGATCGCGGCCAGCGCCCGGTGGAACGCGAGCTCGTCCATCGCCGCCCCGGCGTCCCTCACCGCGCGCTCGAAGGCGGCGCCGACCGCGCGATCCTCGGGCGACGCGGCGCCCGCCGGCACCACGCCGCCGGCGAAGTTGACGATCAGCGTCGAAGCGCGTGACGCGAGGTTGCCGAGGTCGTTGGCGAGATCGGCATTGAGGCGCGCGACCAGCGCTTCCTCGGAGAAGTCGGCGTCGAGGCCGAACACCATCTCGCGCATGATGAAGTAGCGGAACGCGTCGTTGCCGTACTTGTCGGCCAGCGCCAGCGCTTCCACCACGTTGCCGACCGACTTCGACATCTTGCCACCGCCGATGCGCCAGTACCCGTGGACGTTCAGGTGGCGGTAGAGCGGCAGCCCGGCCGCCTTCAGCATGCACGGCCAGTACACGGCGTGCGGCTTGAGGATGTCCTTGCCGATCAGGTGCTCGACGTGCGGCCAGAACGTCTCGTACCGCGGGTCGCCGGGCCCGCCGAGGGCGGAGACGTAGTTGATGAGCGCGTCGAACCACACGTACGTCACATACTTGTCGTCGAACGGCAGCGGGATGCCCCACTCCAGCCGCGTGCGTGGCCGGCTGATCGAGAGATCCTGCAGCGGATCGCGCAGGAAGCCGAGGATCTCGTTGCGATAGCGCTCGGGGCGGATCAGGTCGGGGCGGCGCTGGATTTCGTCGATCAGCCACGCCTGGTACTTCGACATCTTGAAGAAGTAGTTCTCCTCCTCGATGTACGTCAGCGGGCTCAGGTGATCGGGACACTTGCCGTCCACGATCTCCTTCTCCGTGTAGAACCGCTCGCAGCCGAAGCAGTACTGGCCGCCGTACGTCCCCAGGTAGATCTCGCCGGCCTCCCAGAGCGTCTGCAAGATCTTCTGGACGACCTTCTTGTGACGGTCTTCGGTGGTCCGAATGTAGTCGTCGTTGGTGATACCGAGCCGCCGCCAGGTCTCGCGGAACGCGGCCGAGATCCGGTCGGCGTACGCCTGCGGCGAGACGCCGGCCCTGGCCGCCGTCTGGGCAATGTTGTCGCCGTGCTCGTCGGTGCCGGTCAGGAACCAGACACGGTCGCCGGCCAGCCGGTGCCAGCGCGCCATCGCGTCGGCCACGATCGTCGTGTACGCGTGGCCGAGGTGCGGCTCGGCGTTGACGTAGTAGATCGGGGTCGTGAGATAGAAGACGCGATCGCTCACCCGCGAGGCTCTCCTTCGGGGGGGGCGCTCTCCGGCTCCGCCGGCCGCACGTGGTCGCGGCCCTCCCACGTCAGCTGGCTCAGCGGCACCTCGGCCTCCGTTCCGTCGGGAAAGCCCACGACGACGCTCTGCTTGAGCACGCGCAGCGAGCGCACCTTGCCCGTCATGCAGCCGCCGCCGCCGCACTCCGCCTGGCACGGTGTGTTCACCCGCGGCAGGTAGCTGCGCAGCTCCTGGTACGTGGAGAACTCGTAGAGCAGGCAGCACTTGAGCCGGCCGCAATTCCCCAGCAATCGGCTGTCGGTGAGCGGCATGTCCTGCGCCTTGGCCATCTTCACGGAGATCGGCTCGAACTTGCGCAGGTGCGAGGAGCAGCAGAGCTGGCGCCCGCACGGGCCGATGCCGTCGAGCACGCGCGTGGTGTCGCGCGCGCCGATCTGGCGCATCTCGATGCGCGCGCGGAACTCGCGGGCGAGGTCGCGCACGAGGTCGCGGAAGTCCACGCGCTCCTCGCTGCTGAAGTAGACGGTCACCCGGCGCTGGCCCGTCGGCATCTCGACGTCCACGACCTTCATCGCCAGCCCGCGCGAGCGCGCGAGCTTGCCGCTGGTGACGATGGCCGCCTCCTCGCGATGCCGCTGCCCGCGGTATTCGCGCGCGTCCTCCTCGGAGGCCAGGCCGACCACGCGCCGGTAGAGCCGGTCGCGGCGGAACTCGGGCACCGGACGCCGTGGGCGCCGCACCTCGCCGAGCGCGGTGCCGCCCTGCGTCTCGACGCTGACGACGTCGCCCACGTGCAGCACGAGGTCGCCGACCACCTTGTAGTCGTCGGCGGGCGCCGGCGCGCGCAGCCGCACGCCGACGAGATATTCGTTCATGGTCTCGGGATCGCTCACGTGCTTGACCCCCCTGGGGCTATGCCGCCCTCCGCGCCACCCGCGCCAGCAGCGTGTCGACCGTCAGGCGCGGGGTGACGTTGTTGACGAGCGCCAGCCGCGCCTCGCGGCAGGCCTCGATCGCGCGATACAGCGCGGTGTCGTCGCTCCAGCGCGCAGCCTCGGCGGCCAGCGCGTCCGCGCGCGCGGGATCGGTCAGCACGGCGGCCGGCGCGCCGGCGCGGGCCAGCACGAGGTCGCGACACAGCAGCCAGCAGCCATCGATCAGCGCCTCGGCATGCTCGCGATCCACGCGCTCGCTTCGCTTGAACAGCGCGGCCGTGCCCTGGGCCCGCGCGTCCTCGATCCACTGCGCCGCTTCGGCGGTGAGTTCGGCGTCCGCGACGCCCGCCTGACGCGGACGGAAGCGGACGATCTGGCAGCGCGAGATGACGGTGGCCGGCACCGCGCGTACGCCGGTCAGGACGAGGATCACCACCGTCGCCGGCGGCGGCTCCTCGAGAAACTTCAGAAACGCCTGCGGCGCGTCGCCGGTCATGCGGTCGGCCTCGTCGAGGATCAGCACGCGCCGCGAGGCCAGCGCGGGGCGCAGCGACGCGCGACGCTCCAGCTCGCGGATGGCGCCGATGCGGATCGCGCGCGCGCCCTTGGGATTGGACTCCGGCGGCGTCGGCGTCACCACGTGCAGATCGGGATGCGGGCGCGACGCGTCGACGCGCAACAGCTCGGAGGCGAAGGCGCACGCGGTGGTGAAGCGTCCGCTGCCCGTCGGTCCCACGAACGCGTACGCGTGGGCGACGCGGTCGCCCGCGAGCGCGCGCGAGAGCTGCTCCACCGCGCGCGGCTGATCGGCGATGGCCGCGAGCTTCATTTCAGGAATTCCTGCACGATCGCGCGCACGCGGCGCTCGACCTCGGCCAGCGGCGCCGCCGCGTCCACGCGTCGCACGCGCTTGGGCTCCGCGCGCATGATCTCGAGGTATCCGCGCCGCACGCGGCGGTGGAAGGCCAGCTGCTCGCGCTCGAAGCGATCGAGGCGGCGCGCGGCGATGCGGCGGACGCCGATCACGGGATCGAGGTCGAAGAGCAACGTGAGATCGGGCAACACGCCGCCGGTGGCCTGCACGTTCAGCTCACGGATCAGCTGTGGATCGATCCCGCGTCCGTAGCCCTGGTACGCGACGGTCGCGTCCGTGTAGCGGTCGCAGAGCACGATGCGCCCCGCGCGCAGCCACGGCCGGAGCTTTTCGACGACGTGCTGGTGACGCGCGGCGAGGAACAGAAACATCTCGGCGAGCGGTCGCGGCTCGCGCTCGAAGAGTCGCCGCACGGCGACGCCGAGCTCGGTGCCGTCGGGCTCGGACGTCGTCTCCGACCGATAGCCTTCGTCTCGCAGCCAGCGCTCGAGGCGTCGGATCTGGGTGGACTTGCCCGATCCCTCGACGCCCTCGAACGTAATGAGCACTCCACGCACGCTGGACCTCCGGATCCCCGCCACTGTAGCATGTCCGCATGGCGGCGCTGGGCGCGAAAGCCCTGATCTTCGACGTCTTCGGCACGTGCGTGGACTGGCGCGGCAGCATCCTCGCCGAGGGCCGCGCGCTCGACGCGCGCTGGGGCACCGTCGTCGACTGGCCGGCCCTGGCCGACGCCTGGCGCGGACGCTATCAGCCCGCCCTCGAGGAGGTGCGATCGGGCCGGCGACCGTGGACGATCCTCGACGTCCTGCATCGCGAATCGCTGGACGCGCTCGCGCCCGAGTTCGGTCTCGGCAAGCTGGACGAAACGCAGCGCGAGCATCTCAATCGCGTCTGGCATCGGCTGACGCCGTGGCCCGACACGGTGGCGGGGCTGACGCGGCTCAAGCGGCGGTTCGTCATCGGCCCGCTGTCGAACGGCAACTTCGCGTTGCTCACCAACATGGCCAAGCACGCGGGGCTGCCGTGGGACGTCAATCTCTCGTGCGAGCTCTATCGTGCCTACAAGCCGCAGCCCGAGACGTATCGCGGCGCCGCGGGGCTGCTCGGACTGGCGCCCGCGGAGACGATGCTGGTCGCCGCGCATTATTCCGACCTTCAAGCCGCGCGCGCGTGCGGACTGCGCACCGCGTACGTGCATCGCCCGCGAGAGTTCGGCGACAAGCCGAAGAATGATCTGCCGGCCGATCCCAAGGTCGATCTCGTCGCGAACGACTTCGAGGAGCTGGCGAGCCGGCTCGGCTGTTAGAGGTCGTGGATCGGAAAGATCGTCGTCTGGACGGCATCGACCTGGCGATCGACGTAGTCGCTTACCGCACGTCGCAGCTCGTCGGGTAGCGCGACCGCCTCGTCCCACAGCGAGCGCGAGGTGAAGCCGTACCGTCGCCTGTCGTCGGCGAACGCGTCCGGCAGCGTGGGCGCGAGCTCGACGCCGTTGAGCACGGCCCACGCCACGGCCCACATCCGCGGAACGTTGCGCAGGTCGTATCCGCCGCCGCCCAGCGCGACCAGCCGCGGCGCCAGCTCCGTGATGCGCTGCACGGCACGTGCGAAGCCCTGAACGTCGAGGGCCAGGTGCGTCAACGGATCGGTGCGATGGGCGTCGACGCCGAGCTGCGCGACGATCACGTCGGGCTTGAAGCGCGCGATGAGCGGCGGCACGACCGCCTCGAAGGCCGGTAGGTACACCGCGCTGTCGGTGTAGGCTTCCAGCGGCAGGTTGACCGAGAAACCGACGCCGGCGCCCTCCCCCTGCTCGCGCACGAAGCCCGTGCCGGGGAAGAGCCGCTCGCCGCGCTCGTGCGTCGAAATCGTCAGCACGTCGGGATCGGCATAGAACGCGTGCTGGACGCCGTCGCCGTGGTGCGCGTCGATGTCGATATAGGCCACGCGCAGCCCGTGCTCGCGCAGTCGCAGGATGGCCAGCACGGCGTCGTTGACGTAGCAGAAGCCGGAGGCGCGATCCGGAAACGCGTGGTGCAGCCCGCCGGCGAAGTGAAACGCGCGCTCGACGGCGCCGCTCGCGACGAGGTCCGCCGCGGTGAGCGAGCCCGCGGCCACGAGCTGCGCGACCTCCCACAATCCCCGGAAGACGGGGTTGTCGCCGAGGCCGAGCCCGTAGACGGCGCCGTCGGCGGGATCGAGCCCGCTGTCCGCGCGCTTGAGGACGTCCATGTACTCGCGCGTGTGATAGCGCGCGATGTCCGTTTCGGCGGCCGCCTCCGGCGACACCACGCGCGTGTTGGGCAGCGTCGTCAGCCCATAGGCGCGCATCAGCCGCCAGGTCAGGCCCAGACGCTCCATGCGCAGCGGATGCTCGCGGCCGTAGTCGAAGCCGTCGGCTTTCTCGGAGTGAACGAGGGCAGTCTTCACGAGTTTATTGTAGCGGGGTCCGCGCGGCCGGCTTGGGCCGTGGGTGGCCTGTTCTAGATGGTGCCCGGCGCCGCTCCGCATCTCTGGTCCACGTCCCGGACTTCCCGCCGGATTTGGCCAGCAGCTGCACGTTCGCGATGGTCACGCCCTTCTCGAGCGCCTTCACCATGTCGTACACGGTCAGCGCGGCGACGGTGACGGCGGTGAGGGCTTCCATCTCGACGCCGGTCTTGTCGATCGTGCGGACGCGCGCCTCGATCTCGAGCGT
>QHSB01000511.1 GCA_003220335.1 Candidatus Rokuibacteriota bacterium | reverse complement strand
CGCGCGTGCCGGATGATCGACTCCATCCGGTCCTTCGCCATCAGCTTCAGCTT
Organism: Candidatus Rokuibacteriota bacterium; assembly: GCA_003220335.1. Lineage (GTDB taxonomy): Bacteria > Methylomirabilota > Methylomirabilia > Rokubacteriales > CSP1-6 > AR12. The sequence goes on along the minus strand of QHSB01000511.1, from coordinate 1,637 downwards.
CTTGAGCTCGCTCATCCGCCACTGCTGGTCCGTCGAGAGCGGCGCCGTTCCGCGCAATGTCTCCAGCTCGCGCTCGTAGCCCTGGTGCTCCGTGCGGAGACGGCGGAACTCGTCGTTCTCGGCCATCAGTCGGTCGATGAGGTTCTCCTGGGTCATGCAGGACCTCCTTCTGCGTCTGGGAGGGCACGGCGGTGGAAAACAAACAAAGCCAGCGGAGGCGTGGCCGCTGGCTCGTTACGCTTCATCGTCGATACCGACCCCCGTCCAAGTGTTCACTCTGGCTCCGGGTGCCTTCCTTATATCCCCGGGCCGCCGGGGAGTCAAGCCGGGTCCCCTCTCACGCGACGATGAGATGCGCGGCGCTGGCCTTGAACACGGCGCGCACGCGCGCGCCCGGCCGCAGCACGAGCTCGTCGACCGAGCGTGGCGTCACTGCCGCGACCAGCGGAAACCCGACGTCGACGATCACGTGCGTGGCGTACATGGACGCGCTCACCCGGACGACGGTGCCGTCGAGCGTATTACGCGCACTGGAGACGACGCGCGCGCCGTCCGCGGGCGTGAGCGTGACGTCCTCGGGTCGGATGCCGACGCGCACGTGCGCGCCCGGCGCGGCGGCGGCGGCGACCTCGAGCACCCGTCCACCCGCCTCGACGGCGGTCACGCCGTCCGCGCGGCCCACCACGCGCCCCATCACGAGCGTCTCGACACCGACGAAGCGCGCGACGTCCTCGGCGACCGGCGCGTAGAACACGCGGGCCGTCTCGTCGAGCTGACGAACGCGGCCCTCCATGAGCACGGCGACGCGGTCGGCCAGCGCCTGCGCCTCGCCGCGCTCGTGCGTCACGAGCACCGTGGTGACGCGGTCGGCGCGCAAGATACCGCCGAGATCCTCGACGAGCGCGGCGCGCGTGGGCGCGTCGAGTCCGGCGAACGGCTCGTCCAACAACAGCACCTCCGGCTCCAGCACGAGCGCGCGCGCGAGGGCGACACGCCGCGCCTCTCCGCCGGAGAGCGTGCGTGCCATGCGGCCGGCCAGCTTGTCGATGCCGAGGCGCTCGAGCCCACTCCGCACCCGCGGCTCGGCGCGTGCCGCGGACACGCCGCGGAAGCGCAGGCCGAGCGCGACGTTGTGCGTGACGCTCGCGTCGGCCAGCAGCGGCTCCTGGAAGACGGTCGCCACGCGTCGTCGCTCGGCCAGCGCATCGCGCGCGTCGACGGCGCGGCCATCGACGAGCACGCGTCCCTCGTCGGGCCGCTCGAGCAGACCGAGGATGCGGAGGAGCGTCGACTTGCCGGCGCCATTGGGTCCGATGACGCCGAGCACCTCGCCCGCGACGACGTCGAGCGACGTCACGTCGAGCGCGAAGCCGTCCGCGTAGCGCCGCCGCACGCCGCGCAGCGCCAGGACGGCGGTGGTCACGCCGGCAGGACGTGGATCGAGCCGCGGTGGATCGAGAACTGCCAGCGGCGATCGCGGTCGATCTCGAGAATCTCGTAGACCAGGTGCGGCACTTCGACTTCGAGATCGTGATCACCCTGCGCGGGCTCGCCGGCCGCCGTAAGGCGGATGCGCAGGCTCCAGGTCGTCCCGAAATCCTCCTCGCCGACCACGACTCCGTCCATGAGGTTCATGT
>QHSB01000510.1 GCA_003220335.1 Candidatus Rokuibacteriota bacterium | reverse complement strand
AGGCTGCCGACGGCGAAGACGCGGGCGCCGATGAGCCGGAACGACATCGCCAGGAGATCCCGCGAGTCCTCGTGGTCTTCGACGACGAGGATCGCCTTGCCCATGAAGCTGGGGTCGATCGGGGGCGGCGTTGTCTTGGGGTTCGGCACGTGTCCTCCGCTGTCGCGAAATAGCGAATCGCGTACAAGGTTTGCGCCAAGTGGTATTTCTACGGATTCGTCACGGTATTTCTACGGATTCGACCCGGCGCGACCGTGGCCGAACGGCCGGCCGCGCCACAAGATGAGGAAACTTTTTCCGCTCGGGTCCGTCAGACCAGCCGCGCGCGCAGCCGCGAGGAGACCGCGTCGACGACCATCACCATCACGACGGTGACCAGCAGCACGGTCGAGGCCGCCGGGTAGTCGATCATCCTCAGATAGGTCTGCAGATAAAAGCCGATGCCGCCGGCGCCGACGAAGCCCAGCACGGTCGCGGCGCGGATGTTGGTCTCGAGACGGTAGAGGACGTACGAGAGGAACAGCGGCAGCACCTGCGGCAGCACGCCGTATCTCAAGACTTGCAGCCGCGTGGCGCCCGTCGCGGTGATCGCGTCCACCGGGCCCCGCTCGATGCCCTCGATGGCCTCCGAATAGAGCTTGGCGAGCGACGTCGTCGTGTAGGCGACGACGGCGAGCACGCCGGGGAACGGCCCCAGCCCCACCGCGGCCACGAAGATCAAGGCGTACACCAGCGTGTCGACGCTGCGGAAGAAGTTCAGCGTGACGCGCGCGGGATGGAACACCGCCGGCGCCGCCACGTTGCGCGCGGAGAGAAAGCCCAGCGGCAGCGCCAGCAGCGCGGCCACCGCGGTGCCCAGCAGCGCGATCTCCAGCGTCGTGATCGCGCCGAGCAGCGCCGCCGGCAGCACCCGCAGATCCGGCGGCAGCATGCGGCGCAGGAAGTCCGCGATCCAGGGCAGGCCGCGCACGAAGCGCACCGGATCGGCGCCCGTGTCCCACGCCGTCCACGCCAGCACGACGATCGCGGCGAAGAGCGCGGCGCGCTTCAACGTGCGTCCTCGCCGTAGATCGTCGCCGCCACCGCCGGCGTGAGTCGCGCCGGCGGGCCGTCGAACACGACACGACCGCGGCGGAAGCCGACGACGCGCGTGGCATACGCCAGCGCCGTCTCCAGCTGGTGCTGACTGACCACCAGCGTGAGCCCGCGCTGCGCCCGGATCATCTTGAGCAGGTCCATGATGCTGCCGGTCAGCGCGGGATCGAGGCTGGCCGTCGGCTCGTCGGCCAGGATCACCGACGGCGACTGCGCGAGCGCGCGCGCGATGGCCACGCGCTGCTGCTCGCCGCCCGACAGCGTGTCGGCCCGGCGCCGCGCGAAGTCCGCGAGCCCGACCTGGGCGAGACACTCGTGCGCGATCCGACGGTCCTCGGCAGGGAAGTGGCCGACGAGCGTGGGCAGCGGCGGCGTCCAGCCGAGGCGCCCGGCCAGCACGTTGTCCAGCACGGAGGCGCGCCGCACGAGGTTGAACTGCTGGAAGACCATCCCGATCCCGCGGCGTATCGCGCGTAGCGTCGGCGGATCGGCGCCGGTGACCGCGCGGCCGCCGACGCGCACCTCGCCGGCGGTCGGCTCGGTCAGGCGGTTGATGGCGCGCAGGAACGTCGTCTTGCCGGCGCCGCTGCGGCCGAGGATGATCACGAACTCGCCGGACCGGATGGTGAGATCGACGCCGTCGACCGCGGCCTTGTCGGGCGGCAGCACGACACGCAGACCTGTGACCTCGATCATCGCGACGGGGGTCGCGGCAGGAGTGCTCAGCGCGGTCGAACGCCGAGCAGCTCGACGGCCGCGCGCACGGGATCGTAGTCGCGGTCCTCGGCCGGCTCGAAGCCGTCGATATCGTAGACGCGCTTGAGCAGCGCGGCGTAGGCGGGGCCGCGCATCTGAACGAGCGCCGCGCGGACCCTCGCGAACGCGGCGGGGTCGAGGCCGTCGCGGGCGGCGATGCCGGCCTCGGGGATGGGCGGCGTCTCGGCGACGAACGCGATCTTTTCGCGCTCGGCGGGATCGCTCAGGTACTGCTCGCGCGCCATGTCGAACGAGGCGATGGCGTCCACGTGGCCGTTGAGGAGCGCGCGCATCGCCGCATCGTGCGCGCCCGCGTACATGACCTCGCGGAAGAACGTCTTGGGATCAGCGTTCTTGACGAGGCCGCGCTGCATCAGCAGCACCATCGGATAGGTGTACCCGGACGACGAGCTGGGATCGACGAAGGCGATCGTCTTGCCGCGCAGGTCCTCCAGGGTCTTGATGCCACCGTCCTTACGCACGTAGATGCGCGAGGTGAACGTCGCCTTGCCGTGCCAGAGGTTTCTGGCCACGATCCGCGCCTTTGCCTCGCGGCTGGCCAGCACGTAGCCGACCGGATGAACCCACGCGAGGTCGGCGGTGTGGTTGCGCAGCGCCTCGATGACCGCGGCGTAGTCGGAGGCCACCGTCACCCGCACCGGTCCCCCATAGAGCTTGCCGAGTGCCTGACCGAACTCCTCACCGGCAGCGAGCAGGTCGGTCGGCTTCTGCGATGGCGTCAGCACCAGGTGCAGCGGCTGGGCGGTGGCGCCGGTGGGTGCCGCGCAGGCGACGGCGGCCACGAGCAGAAATCCGAGCACCGTTCTCATCGCGCGCGAGCATATCAGGTCGACTGCCAAACCTCGTCGGTCAGAGCCTTACCGCCGGCTAGAAACTGGCCGAATGGCGCAGGGCCGACCCAACCTAAGTGCCCGTGGCCACGACGATGTACGACTGTGGCTCGGTCGTTGCTCTATCCATGTGCGGACCTCGCTCCGATAAAGGCAAACCAGTCGCGAGGCTGGGACGCAAAGCCACGGGCCTGGGAATGGGTCTCAGGTAGCCGGGTTGCCGAAGAACGAGGGGATCGGTCGCCTGCGCCGGTCCTCCGGACGAGTGTTCAGGAGGACCGGCATCATGCGTTCTTCACCCCTGGCCGGAGTGCGTCTGCTGCTCGTCGACGACGACGAGCTGGTCCGCGCGGCCTTGCATGACTTCTTCGTCGAATGCGGTGCCCACGTCGTCGCCGCCGACTCGGCCCGCGCGGGCTTCGCCGCATTCACCACGTCGCCGCCCGACGTCCTCGTGTCCGACCTCCGGATGCCGCCCGGCGAGGACGGCTTCTGGCTGATCGCCGCCGTGCGCTCGCTTCAGCCGAGGCAGGGCGGGCAGGTGCCGGCAGTGGCTGTGACCGGCGACGTGATGGCGGCGTCGCAGGCGATGACGGCGGGCTTCCAGGCCGTGCACGGTAAGCCGCCGCGCCTTCCGGATCTGGCCGCGCTCGTCGGCCGGCTCGCGGGAATGCCGTAGAGCGTAAGATGACGTACCGTGGCTTCGATCCTCGATGTCCGGCGCTGGCCGGACGTCCGCGAGACGTTCTCATGGGACGCGCTGTGGCCGCTGGTCGACGGTGACCGCGCGCGGCTGAACCTCGCCCACGAGTGTGTGGACCGTCACGCCGGCGACGGCGTGGCGCTGCGCCTCGCCCACGCCGACGGACGGTTGATCGAGCACTCGTTCCGCGAGCTGGCCGCCTGGTCGTCGCGCTTCGCCAATCTGCTGGAGGCCGAGGGCGTCGGCCCCGGCGAGCGCGTGGCCATCATGCTCGAGCCGTCGCTGGCGTTCTACGGCGCCCTCTTCGGCGCGGTCAAGCGGGGCGCGGTGGCCGTTCCGCTCTTCACCCTCTTCGGCCCCGACGGCGTCGCGCTGCGCGTGAACGATTGTCGCCCACGCCTGCTGCTCGTCGAGCGCGACGCCGAGCGCTGGCAGGGGGCGGTGCCGGCCGTCCGCGTGATCGCGCTGGACGAGCGCTTCGCGGCGCGACTGGCCGAGCAGAGCGCGCAGTACGCGCCGCGGACCGCCACCGACGATCCCGCCGTGTTTCAGTACACGTCGGGAACGACGCGCGCGCTGCCGGAGGCCGTGCGTCACACCCATCGCGCCGTCGTCACGCTCATGGTGGCGGCGCTCTACGGCGTCGGTCTCGAGCGCGGCGACCGCTACTTCTGCCCGTCGTCGCCGGCCTGGGGCCACGGGCTCTGGCACGGCACGATCGCCCCCCTCGCGCTCGGCATCGCCGTCGGGGCGCTCGCCGGCCGCTTCGATCCCGCGCGCTTCGCGGCGGCGCTCGACGCGTTCGCCATCACCAACGTGGCGGCGGCGCCGACGGTCTATCGCATGGCGCGCGCCGCGGGCTGGACGCCCACGCGCGGCCGGATCGCCAAGTGCTCGTTCACCGGCGAGCCGATGGACGCGGCCACGCGCGATTTCCTCGCCGACTCGCTCGGCGTCGCGCCGTGCAGCATGTACGGCAGTACGGAGGTCGGTGTGGTCCTCGTGGACTATCCCGGCTTTCCGGGCTACGTCGTGCGCCCGGGCGCGCTGGGCTCGCCGGCGCCGGGCTGGGAGGTCGCCGTCGTCGACGAGGCGGGCGCGCCCGTGGCGACCGGCGCCGTCGGCGAGATCGCGGTGCGGCGGCGCGGCGCCTGGTTCGCCATGAAGGATCGCGGCTGGATGGACGCCGACGGCTACGTGCACCACGCGGGCCGCTCCGACGACGTCATCATCTCGGCGGGGTGGACGATGAGCGCGGTCGAGATCGAGCAGGTGCTGCTGCGCCATCCCGACGTCCGCGACGCCGCCGTGATCGCGGTCCGCGACGCCGCGCGCGGCCAGATCCCCAAGGCCTTCGTCGTCGCCGCGCGCGGGGGCGACGCGTTCGAGCGTGAGATCCAGGAGTGGGTGAGGACGCGGCTCAGCCTGCACGAGTATCCGCGCGCGGTGCAGGTGGTGGACGCGCTGCCGCGCACGCCGGCGGGCAAGGTCGATCGGCGCGCGCTGCGCGAGCGGGAGGCATCGTGAGATTTCCGACCATCACCGACGAGGGGCTGGCCGCGCTGCGCGCGCGCGTCGGCCAGGACGTGCCGCGGCCCGAGCCGTACATCGAGGTGGCGACGCGTGACGCGATCCGCCACTGGGCGCACGGCATCGGCGACCGCAACCCCTACTGGGCCGCCGCGCGCGTGGCGCCGCCGACGATCCTCTTCGCGCTGGACCGCATCGTGTCCGGGTACGTCGGCGGGCTGCCCGGCATCCACGCGATGTACGGCGGCACCGAGTTCCGCTGGCGCCGGCCGATCCGCGAGGACGACCGGTTGGTGGGACGCAGCGTCCTGCAGCCCCTGGAGGAAAAGCCGTCGACGTTCGCGCGGCGCGCGATCAAGCAGACCTACCGCACCACCTTCGTGGACCACGCGGGCGCCGTCGCCGCCGAGGCCGACTCGTGGTGCTTCCGGACCGAGCGCGACACCGCGCGCGAGCGCAAGAAGTACGCGCCGGTCGAGCCGCACCAGTACAGCGAAGCGGAGATCGCGCGCATCCGCGACGCCTACCGCGACGAGCGCCCGCGCGGCGGCACGCCGCGCTACTGGGAGGACGTGACGACGGGGGAGGCGCTGCCCGAGGTCGTCAAGGGCCCGCTCACCGTGACCTCGATCATCGCGTTCGTGCAGGGCTGGGGCAGCCTCTACGTGCGCGCGCACGGCCTGGCCTTCGATCTCTTTGCGCGTCATCCCGCGCTGGCCATCCCGAACGCGTTCGCCGTGCCCGAGCCGCCGGAGCGCGTGCACTGGGACGAGGCGCTCGCGCGCGCCGTCGGCGTGCCCGGCGCGTACGACTACGGCCCCGAGCGCGTGGCCTGGCTCGGTCACCTCGTGACCAACTGGATGGGCGACGCCGGGTTTCTCGCGCGCCTGGCCGTGCAGGTGCGCCGTCACAACCTGATCGGCGACACCACGTGGTGTCGCGGGCGCGTGCGCGAGCGCGGCGCGTCCGGCGAGGTGACGCTGGAGCTGGAGGCGGTCAACCAGCGCGACGAGACGATCGCGCGGGGTGAGGCGCGGGTGATCCTGCCGCGCCGCGCGACCGCCTGACGCCGCTCAGCGCTTCTTGTCGGTGCGCACGAGGTCGTAGCCGCGGCCGCGCATGCAGCGCTCGTAGACGCGCTGCTCGGCGGTGGCCCGCCACGAGGGATCGGCGTACGGGCTCATCGGCCCCGGTTGCCACGGCGGATAGCCCCATGGCGCGCCGGCGCCGCCGGACGCGTACTCGCTGCTCAGCTCGCGGGCCTCGGCGCGGCAGCTCGCCTCGTCGCGCGCCATGACCTCCGGCGTTGCGTCGGGCTTGACCCAGGCGTAGGAGGCGCAGCCGCCGAGCAGGAGCGCGAGCGTCGCGACGAGGCGCACGCGTCGCATGACGTCGTTCATCAGGCGGAGCACCGCAGCACGGCGTCGGCGAACATGGTCAGGATCTCCTCGCGCGCCGCGAACCCTGCCCCCGGCGCCTGCGGAAACGCGATCACGCGCGTGAGTCCGGCCACCCCGCGCAGGCGCGCGACCTGTGCGGCCACGTCGTCGGGTGTGCCGGCGAGGGCCATGAGATCCACGAGGCGGTCGGAAACGAGCGTGCGATGACGCGACGCCGCCGTCGCGTGCTGGTAGGCGTCGTAGGACTCGCGCACCCGGCACATGGCCGCCTCGTCCTCCTCGGCCAGGCGCACCGGCAGCGGGTGGCGGCACGCCGAGGCCACGCGGCCCCGCGCGTGATCGCGCGCGCGCTCGCGGTCGCGCCCGATGGACATCGGCGCCCAGAGCGCGATGTCGAGGGCGCCCGGCGCGCGACCCGCCGCGCGCGCCCCCGCCGCCACCCGCTCGATGGCGACGCCGAGGACGTCGGGCGAGACGGTGGCGTAGACGATGGCGCCGTCGCCGAGCCGACCCGCCGTCTCGAGCATCCGCGGGCCCGAGCCCGCGAGATAGATCGGGATCGCACGTGGCCCGTCGAGCCACGCCAGACGCCCGTCGATGCCGGTCTCGAAGCGCGTCGTGTCGCCGTGGAGCAGTCGACGCAGGGCGACCGCCGTGCGCTCGAGCGTGGCGGCCTTGCCGACCTGCGCCAGTGACAGGCCCATCGTCTGCGCGCTCGAGCCGCCGGTGCCCACGCCGATCACGACGCGGCCGGGGGCGAGATCGTGCAGCGTGGCGATCGCGCTCGCGGTGACGGAGACGTGGCGCGAGTGCGGCACGGTCACCCCGGGGCCGAGGCGGATGCGCGAGGTCGCCGTCGCGCAGGCGGCGAGGGTCACCCACAGCTCGCGGCAGACCAGGTGGGAGTCGGTGATCCACGCGGTGTCGTAGCCGAGTCGCTCGGCGAGCTGGACCTGGCGGACGACGTCCGGCAACGGCTCGGTGGCGAGGATCGCGACGTCGAACTTCACGCGGACGGGCGGCCGGCCGAGGCGCGCTGGACCTCGTTGCGAAAGGACACGGGGTCGTGCACGCGCGCGAAGACCTCGCGCGTGTTGCCGGTGCCGGTCACGGTGAGGTTGCCGTAGTTCAGCATCCGGCCGGGCAGGCTCTGGGTGACGGAGATCGACTCGACCTTCGAGAGCTGCAGCTCCGTCGTGTAGCGCGCGACGAGGCCGACCTTGAAGATGAGCCGCATCGAGGTCACCGCGAACTCGGAAGTCCTGAGCTCGATCCACCGGGCCGCCCACCAGAGCGCGCCGGCCACGGTGACGGCGAGGCCGAGGTACCAGAGCCACGGCGGATCGGGCATCAGCGCGAGGGCGACGGTCAGGCCCACGCCGAACAGCGTGACGAGCAGCGGCTTGAGGTAGAGGACCCAGTGCAGGCGCGTCTTGTAGAGGACGCGCTCGTCGGCCAGGAGGTGGCGCTCGACGTATCCCACGCGGGCGAGCCTAGTCCCGCCCGCGTGGGCAGTCAAACGCGTCTCAGGCGCCCTGCAGCGCCTCGTGCACCTTGCCGACCATCTTGGCGCCGGGATTGACGAGGGTCTTGTCGCCCTCGTCTTTCCACTTGGACGGGCAGACCTCGTTGGTCTTCTTGGCGACGTAGATGTTCGCCTTGAACTTTCGCATCAGCTCGTCGATGTTGCGACCGACGTTGTAGAAGTTCATCTCCATGTTCAGCAGCGTGCCCTCGGGGTTGATCAGGAAGGTGCCTCTGAGATCCAGCCCGTTGCCCTCGTTGTAGACGCCGAACATCCGCGACACGTTGCCGGTGGGATCGGCGGCCATCGTGTACCTGACGTTCGCCAGCTCCTTCTCGCTCTTCTGCCACGCGAGGTGCACGAACTGCGTGTCCGTGCTCACGGTCACGATGTCGGCGCCCATCTTCTGGAACCGGTCATGCTGCTCTGCCAGAGCAGCGAATTCGGTCGCTCAGACGAAGGTGAAATCCGCCGGGTAGAAGAACAGGATCGTCCAGCGCTTGCTGGCGATCTGGTCCCTCATGCTGAACTTTCCGAAGTCGCCCTTGGTGGGCTCGTACGTGACCATCTCGAAGTCGGGCACCTTCTGCCCGAGCTTCACAGAGGCCGTCATCGTCTCGGCCATGTGGCTCTCCCTTCGTGCTGAGGTGAACTGCCGGTCCGGCGCCGGCCGCGGCAGGCGGCGCAGCGTCCGAAGATCTCGACGGAGTGGCCGGCCGCCTCGAAGCCGTGGCGCGCCGCCAGCGCGGCGGCCGGTCTCGCCGCCGCCTCGAGCCGCGGCTCGGCGACGTCGGTCACGGTGCCGCACGAGGTGCAGACGAGGTGATGGTGCGGCTCGAGGTTGGCGTCCCAGCGCCCGCGCGCGCCCAGCCGCGAGACCGGACGCACGGCGCCGATGCCGGCCAGCGCGTCCAGGGTCTTGTAGACCGTCGCCAGCGAGAGCGTCGGCATCTCCCGCCGGACGGCCGCGTGCAGTTCCTCCGCGCTCGGATGGCGGTCGGTGGCGGCGAGGCGGCGGAAGATGGCGAGACGCTGCGGGGTGACCGCGAGGCCGGCCTTGCGGCAGCGCGCCACGAACGCGTCCATTCCGCGGTCGCGAGGGCTCACGGGAGAAAGTTTATCCTCGGAGAATGACTTGTCAATCGATCGTCCGCGAGCCTACGCTCAGCGCATGATCACTCGCGGCGACACGGACGTCCTCGCCGTCATCGATGTGCAGAACTGCTTCGTGCCCGGCGGCACGCTGCCCGTGCCCGAGGGCGACACGATCATTCCGATCATCAACCGCCTTGCCCCCGCCTTCCGCCACGTGATCATCACCCAGGACTGGCACACGAAGGGCCATGTCTCGTTCGCCTCGAGCCATCCCGGCAAGAAGCCGTTCGAGACGACCAGCCTGCCGTATGGCACGCAGGTGCTGTGGCCCGATCACGCCATCCAGGGCACGCCCGACGCGGAGCTGCACAGGGACCTCCGGATCCCGCACGCCGAGCTGATCATCCGCAAGGGATACCGCCCGCACGTCGACTCGTACTCCGCGTTTCTCGAGGCCGACCGTCAGACGAAGACCGGACTCGGCGGTTATCTGAAGGAGCGCGGGCTCACGCGCGTGTTCCTGGTGGGGCTCGCGACGGACTTCTGCGTCGCGTGGTCGGCGCTCGACGCGCGCAAGGCCGGCTTCGACGCGCTGGTCGTCGAGGACGCCACGCGTGGCATCGACGCCGGCGGGTCGCTGGGCAAGGCGTGGGCGGACATGAGCGGTGCGGGCGTGAAGCGGATCCAGTCCGCGGACATCCGCGTGTAGCTGGCATCGCCGTTGCTCGAAAGAATAATCAAGGAGGCCGTATGGCGACGCAGGCGCGCACGCGGAAGCACACTGACGACGACAAACGCTCCGGGCCCCGCCCGATGTGGAAGGGGGCGGTCACGTTCGGGCTCGTGACGGTGCCCGTCGCGCTGCATCCCGCCACCGAGCGGAAAAACGAGCTGTCGTTCCGCCTGCTGCACGCCAGGGACGAGAGCCCGATCGACTACAAGCGCGTGTGCCACGAGGAAGGGGTCGAGGTGCCCTGGGCCGAGATCGTCAAGGGCTACGCGCTGGCCAAGGATCGCTACGTCGTCGTGACCGATGAGGACTTCGAGAAGGCGCGCGTGCCCGGGACGCAGACCTTCGAGATCCGCGACTTCGTGCCGGGCACCTCGATCGATGATTTTTACTTCACCCAGCCCTACTACGTAGCGCCGGCGGGCCCGGCCGCAGCCAAGCCGTACGCGCTGCTGCGCGACGCGCTCGCCCAGAGCGGGCGGGTGGGCATCGGCACCATCGTGCTGCGCCAGCGCGAGCACCTGGCCGCGCTGGAGCCGGCGGGGCAGGCGCTCGTGCTCACGACGCTGCGGTGGGCCTACGAGCTCCGCGCGCCGTCGAGCCTCGGCCTGCCCTCGCCCACGACCGCGCGCGATCGCCGCGAGCTCGAGCTGGCCCTGCGCCTGATCGAGACGCTCGCCGCCGACTGGGACCCGAAGCGCTACAAGGACACCTACCGCGAGGTCCTCCTGGACATCATCGAGCGCAAGGCGGCGGGCAAGCCGATCCGCACGCCCAGGGTCGAGCGTCAGCCGAAGGTGCGCAGTCTCATGAGCGCGCTCGAGGCGAGCCTCCGCGAGCGCAAGCCCGCTACGAAAGCCGCGGGTCGCCGCCACCGCCGCGCCGCCTGACGCCGGTCGTATGCCGGCGCTCGGCTCGCCGGTCAGGCTCCGATGAGCTGAGCGCGCAGCCGCTCCACCTGCTGGTGGAACGGCGTGCCCATGCCCGCCGTCATGGGCGTCTTGTCGGCGAGACCCGTGTGCAGCTCGACGAGGATCGGCCCCTCTGCGGAGAGCAGCGAGGGCAGCCGGCGCTCGAGCTCGCTCAGCTCGCCGATCGCGTAGGCCGCGCGATAGCCGGCGCCCTTCGCCATCAGCACGAAGTCCACGCCGCCGCCGCCGGGGATCTCCTGCGCGCCGGAGGTGTGGTAGACGCCGTTCTTGAAGAGGAAGTGGACGAGGTTGCGCGGCGCCGCGCCCGCCACGGTGGCCAGCGAGCCGAGCTGCATCAGCAGCGAGCCGTCGCCGTCGAACACGAGCACGCGGCGATCGGGACGGGCCAGGGCCAGCCCCAGTCCCAGCGACGAGGCGCCGCCCATGAAGCCGACGCAGCCCACGGAGAGGTCGTCGGGCGCGATCGTGCGCCACGCGGGCGACGTCGTCATCGTCGGCACGCACACGGCATCACCGCGCGCCGCGGCGATCGCCTGCAGCGCGTCCTCGGGCTTCATGGCCATCAGGAGGTCTCCAGGCCGACGAGCACCACGGCCGGCCCGCGGCGCTTCTGCGCGAGCCGGTAGTACTCGGGGATGAGGTGCACGTCGTCGGGGCCTTCGAGCCGCGCGTGCGGCACGCCGAAGACGTCGAGCAGCGGCTCGCAGTAGCGCACCATCGAATGACGCGACTCACGCGGGTCCTTGTCCTTCTCGCGACTCAGCAGCCCGATCATGTAGAAGATCGGCACGCGCCCGTCCATGGCGACGCCGCGCAGCGTGTTGATGGAGGCGTAGAGCCCGGCGTGCTGGATCATCAGCACGAACGGCTCGCCGCCCATCCAGAGTCCGGCCGCCACCGCGTTGGCCTCGTCCTCGGTCGAGCAGGTGAGCACGCGCAGCGCGCGCTCCTTGTCGAGCGCCGCCAGCACGGTCTTCTGGTGCGTGTCCGGCACGCTGAGGATCCAGCCGAGGTGCTCGTGACGCGGGCGCACGCCCTCCGCGGCGAGGGCGGCGCGCGCGTCGCGGAACGTGTCCTTGAGCGTGTCGATGATGAGCGGCGCGGGAATCGACTCGGGCATCGAGGCCTCCGGGATCGAACGTCGCCCGATTCTACCCGAATCGATTCCCGGCCGCTGGGGACGAACGGCTAGGGTGCCTCGAACGAGCCCGGGACGCTGGTCGGGCCCGCCGCCTTGCTCTGGTCGATCAGGGGCGGGTCGGGATATGTGGCGCCTGGGTAAGCCGACGGTGATGCGTAGGGCGACGACGAGGTGTCCATCGTCGTGTCCGTGGTGGTGGCGCAGCCGGCGACGCACGCCGTCAGCGCCACCGCGAGCGCGAAGAACCGAAGCATCCTCATGTGCACCTCCCAGGGGGCGGCAGGAGGCTGCAGGTCCGATGCCATCGCGTGGCGCGTTGCGCAAAAAATGCATCCCCGCCATACGCGACGCCGGCCGAGCTCGCGGCGGCCATCACGACGACGCCGGCGACGACGCTGGCGCGCCGCCCCGCGGCCGACGCGTGGGCGCCCGTCGAAGTCGTGTGTCATCTGCGCGATCTCGAAGAGTCGTTCCACGACCGGCTCACCGCGATCCTCGCCACCGACGAGCCGCGTTTTGCGACGACCAACCCGAACCGCTGGGCCGAAGACCGCCAGTACCTTCGGCACGACGCGCACGACGCCGTGCGCGCGTTCGTGCGGCGCCGCACGGAAACGCTGATGCTGCTGCGCGGCCTTGCCGCCGACGCGTGGAGTCGCGCGGGCTGGCAGCTGGACTCGCGCGGGCGGCGCACGGTCGACGAGTTCCTGACGCTGATGGCGTGGCACGACGAAAATCACCTCGCGCAGCTTGCGCGCGCGCTCGTGGGCCGCGCGTGAGCGGTCGAGGTGATTCGGCGCTACGCCGCGGCGGTCCGGCGGACGCTCAGCCGGTCCTCGATCTGGACGTCCGGGCGAAGCCGTGCCGCTTCCTCGCGCGCGACGCGCAGCACCACGTCGCGCACGGTCGTGTCGGGCACCTCGCCGGAAATCTCGATCGTCGCCGGACCGCTGCCCCACGTCGGCACGTGCGCGGTCGGCGTCAGCACGAGGCCCGCGAGCCGCGCGTCGCGCATGAGCGCGTCGGAAACCTGCGCCTGCAGGTGGACGGCCTCCGCGTCGCGCTTGCGCTTGCGGTCGTACAGCTTGACCGCGATCCCGACGAGCACGAGCAGTCCGAGGATGACCAGGAATCCCACCGCCGCCGATCCGCCGCTCGTCG
>QHSB01000509.1 GCA_003220335.1 Candidatus Rokuibacteriota bacterium | reverse complement strand
GCCCGATCTTCTCGCCGGTGGGCGTGCGCGGCGCCGGCGCAGGCCGGGGAGCCGGGGCCGGCGCCGATCCCGCCGGCGACGGCGTCCAGCCACTCACGCGCGGATCGCTCGGGAGCGCACCGCGCGACTCCTGGGCGTCCGCCCACGCGGTGATCGTCGGCAGCTCCATCGGCGAGTCGCGCACCACCTGCACCTTGAAGAGCCGCTCGACGACGATGGACTTTACGCGCTCCACCATGTCCTGGAAGAGGTCGAAGGCTTCCTTCTTGTACTCGGTGAGCGGGTCCCGCTGGCCGTACCCGCGCAGCCCGATGCCTTCCTTGAGGTGGTCGATCGACAGCAGGTGATCCTTCCATTGCGTGTCGATGACGATGAGCATCTCGTGGCGCTCGAGCGCGCGCATGAGCTCCTCGCCCAGCTCGCTCTCGCGCGCCGCGTACCGTTGCTTCACCGCTTCCTGAACCAGCTCGGTGAGCCCCTCCCGCGAGACGACCTCGTCGTACTGCGCGGCGGGGATCTTGACGTCGAACTGCCGGTGGAGCGCCTCGGTGAGGCCGCCGAGGTCCCAGTCCTCGGGATGCGCGCCCTCGGCGGCGTAGCCGTCGAGGGCGCCGATCACGAGGTCATCGATCCATTCCGCGACGTTGTCGGCCTGGCTCTCGCCGTCCAGGATCTGGCGGCGCATGCCGTAGATGATCTCGCGCTGCTTGTTCATCACGTCGTCGTATTCGAGGAGATGCTTGCGGATCTCGAAGTTGTGGTTCTCGACGCGCTTCTGGGCGGTGGCGATGGCGCGCGTCACGAGCTTGTGCTCGATCGGCTCGCCCTCCTCCATGCCCAGGCGCTCCATGATCCGCTGGATGCGCTGGCTGCCGAAGATGCGCAGCAGGTCGTCCTCGAGCGAGAGGTAGAAGTGCGAGGAGCCGGGGTCGCCCTGACGGCCCGAGCGGCCGCGCAGCTGGTTGTCGACGCGGCGGGACTCGTGACGCTCGGTGCCGACGATGTGCAGGCCGCCGAGCTCCACGACTCTCTGGTGCTCGGGCTCGGTGATGCGCCGCGCCTCCACCAGCGCCGTCGCCCGCTCCTGGGTGGAGGCGGTGACCGGATCGACGCCCTGTTTCCTGAGAATTTCTTTGGACAGGAAGTCGGGATTGCCGCCGAGGAGGATGTCGGTGCCGCGGCCGGCCATGTTGGTCGCGATGGTCACGGCGCCCTCGCGTCCGGCCTGGGCCACGATCTCGGCCTCGCGCTCGTGGTACTTCGCGTTGAGGACCTCATGGCGGACGCCCCGCTTCTTGAGGAGCTTGGACACGGCCTCGGACTTCTCGATGGACACGGTGCCGACGAGGACGGGCTGGCCCTTCTCGCTGCGCTTGATGATGTCCTCGACGACGGCGTTGAACTTCTCGCGCTCGGTCTTGTAGACGACGTCCGGGTGGTTGATCCGGATCAGGTCGCGGTTGGTCGGCACGACGGTGACGTCGAGCTTGTAGATCTTGGCGAACTCCTCGGCCTCTGTCTCGGCCGTGCCCGTCATCCCCGCCAGCTTGTCGTACATCCGGAAGTAGTTCTGGAAGGTGATCGTGGCCAGCGTCTGGTTCTCGCGCTCGATGCGCACGCCTTCCTTGGCCTCCACCGCCTGGTGCAGGCCGTCCGACCAGCGGCGTCCGGGCATCATGCGGCCGGTGAACTCGTCGACGATGATGACCTCGCCGTCCTTGACCACGTAGTCGACGTCGCGCCGGTAGAGCGCGTGTGCGCGCAACCCCTGCTGCACGTGGTGGAGGATCGTGATGTGCTGCGGGTCATAGAGGTTGTCGACGTTGAGCAGCCGCTCGCAGGAGGCGATCCCCTGCTCGGTCAGCGACACCGCCTTGGACTTCTCGTCGACGATGTAATCGCCCTCGCGCTCCTCCTCGATTTCGGACAGCTTGCCTTCCACGATCGTCGCCGCGCGCTTCAGCTTCGGAATGATCCGGTCAATCTTGTAGTAGAGCTCCGTGGATTCTTCGGCCGGACCCGAGATGATCAGCGGCGTGCGTGCCTCGTCGATGAGGATCGAGTCCACCTCGTCGACGATCGCGTAATGGAGCTCGCGCTGCACCAGCTCCTCCAGCGAGAAGCGCATGTTGTCGCGCAGGTAGTCGAAGCCGAACTCGTTGTTGGTGCCGTAGGTGATGTCACACTGGTACGCGGACCGTCGGTCGATGGGCCGCAGCGCCGTCATGCGGATGTCGGGCGTGGCGTACGCCGGATCGTAGGTGAACGACGCCTCGTGCTGGATGACCCCGACCGTCAGGCCCAGCGCGTGATAGAGCGGTCCCATCCACTGCGCGTCACGCTTGGCGAGGTAGTCGTTGACGGTGACGATGTGCACGCCCTTGGCCGAGAGGGCGTTGAGGTACGCGGGCAGCGTGGCCACCAGCGTCTTGCCCTCACCGGTGGCCATCTCGGCGATCTTGCCGTCGTGCAGGACCATACCGCCGATGAGCTGTACGTCGAAGTGGCGCATGCCGAGCGAGCGGCGCGCTGCCTCGCGGCAGACGGCGAACGCCTCCGGAAGCACCTCTTCGATCTCGGCCCCGCCGGCGAGACGCTTGCGGAGCTCGTCGGTCCGGGAACGGAGGGCGGCATCGTCGAGAGCCTGCACGGTGGGTTCGAGCACGTTGATCTCGGCCACCATCGGCATCATCCGCTTGACGTCGCGCTCGTGCTTGGTGCCGAAGATCTTCTTGAGGATCGCGTCGATCATCGCGGGAACATTATACGCCCCGGCCTCGGACGCCTTCGGCGCCGCGGCCGCGCAGCAGCGCGCGCGCGTGCTCCAGCGCGGCCGCCCCCGAGGCGTCCCCGCCGAGCATCCGTGCGATCTCGGCCACGCGCTCATCGCCGGCGACGACGCCGGCGCTGGCCCGGGTCCGGCCGCCGCGCACGCTCTTGGCCACCCGCACGTGCTGGTGGGCCAGGGCGGCGATCGGCGCCAGGTGCGTGACGCAGAGGACCTGGCGGCCGGCGCCGACGGCCGCGAGCTTCTCGCCGACGACGGCGCCGGCGCGGCCACCGATCCCTGCATCCACCTCATCGAACACCATGGTGGGGGCGCGCTCGTACCGCGAGAGGACGACCTGCAGGGCGAGCATGCTGCGGGCGAGTTCGCCGCCGGACGCGATGCGGGCGAGCGGCCGCGCCGGCTCACCCGGATTGGCCGTGAAGCGGAACTCCACGCGCTCAGCCCCGCGGGGGCCCCACTCGGCCAGGGCCGCCTCGATCATCGCGACCTCGAAGGCCGCTCGCTCCATCCCGAGCTGTCGCAGCTCGCGCTGCACGGCCGGGCCGAGTTTCCCCGCCGCCTCCCGCCGCGCGGCGCCGAGGGCGCGGGCGGCGCTCGTCACCTCCACCTCCAGCTCGGCGAGCCGCTGCTCGTCCTCGCCCAGCAGCTCCTCGTGCCGCTCGAGGCGGTCCAGCTCGGCCGCCGCCTCGGCGCGGAAGCGGAGCATCGCCTCCTCGCTGTCGCCGTACTTGCGCGCCAGCCGTTTGAGCGCGTCCAGCCGGTCATCGATCGCCTCCAAGCGGCCGGGCTCGAAGACGATCGTGTCGCGCAGTGTGCGCACCGCCGCGAGCGTCTCGTCCACCTGTACGCGCGCGGCTTGCAGCGTCTCCACGGGCGCCGCGAACGCGGGGTCCAGCCGGCCGAGGTCGGTCAGGACGCGGGCCGCCCGGGCGAGCCGGGCCGCCGCGGAGGCGGCGTCGTCCTGCAGCAGCGTGCCGACCTCCTCCAGCCCGGCCGCGAACCGCTCGGCGTGCTGGAGCCGCTGCCGTTCCGTCCGCAGCTCCGCCTCTTCGCCCGGGCGCAACCGCGCGGCGTCCAGCTCGGACACCTGGAACCGCAGGAGGTCCTCGCGCTGCGCGCGGTCGCGCCCCGCGCCGCGGCGACGCTCGAGATCGTCGCGCGCCTCGCGGTGCTTGGCGAAGAGGGCGGCGAAGCGCTCGCGCACCGGCTCCGCGTCGCCGAACCGGTCGAGCAGGTCGAGCTGGCGCGCGGGCTCGAGCAGCCGCTGGTGCTCGTGCTGGCCGTGTACCTGCACGAGCGCGTCGCCGAGCCGCTCGAGGAGGCCGACCGTGACCGCCGCGTCGTTGACGAAGGCGCGATGGCGGCCGCCACGCGCGAGCTCGCGCCGGACCACGATCTCGCCGTCCTCCACGGGCAGTCCCGCCTCATCGAGCACGGCCGCCACGCCGCCGTCGGGCACGGCGAACACCGCCTCGACGGTGGCGGTCTCGGCGTCGGCGCGAATCACATCGGTCTGCGCGCGCGCGCCGCGCACCAGGAGAATCGCATCGACCAGGATGGACTTGCCGGCGCCGGTCTCGCCGGTGAGGACGTTGAAGCCGGGGGCGAAGGGGACGGTGATGTTCTCGACCACCGCGAAGTTCCGGATCCGCAGCTCGCGCAGCATCCGGCGACGATGCTAGGTCAGCCGCGCTCGCCGCTCAAGATGTATCCGAACGCATGGGGTCCCGACATGGCTCCCCATTGTCTCCTCAGCGCTCGCCCCACTTGAGCTTGGTGCGCAGGACCGAGAAAAAGTCGGTGCGCGGGAAGCGGACGAGCCGCACGCGGCCGGCGGCCTTCTCGATCTCGACCGTATCGCGCTCGCGCAGCGGGATGCCCACTTGCCCGTCGATGGTGAGCATGACCTCCTGGTCGGTCATGAGCGTGACCTCGATGCGCTGAGTGGCGGGCAGCACGATCGGCCGGTTCGTGAGCGTGTGAGAGGCGATCGGCACCAGGACGATGGCGTCCATGGTCGGAAACAGGATCGGGCCGCCGGCCGACAGGCAATAGGCCGTCGAGCCCGTGGGCGTGGACACGATCAGACCGTCGGCCCGGTAGGCCGTCGCGTGCCCGCCCTCGACCGAGACCTTGAGGTTGATGATGCGGCTCATCGCCGACTTGGTGATGACGACGTCGTTGAGGGCCGCGTACTCGCCCACCGCCGCGCCGCCGCGGATCAGCCGCGCGGAGAGCAGCATGCGCTCGTCGATGGCCATGCGGCCGGCGAGGGCCGCCTCCACCGCCGGCAACATCTCGTCCAGCGTGGTGGCCGTGAGGAAGCCGAGGTCGCCCAGGTTGACGCCGAGGATCGGCACGCCGAGGTCGCCGACGGCCCGCGCCATCGAGAGCAGCGTGCCGTCGCCGCCGAGCACGACCAGCAGATCCACCTGCCCCGCGAGATCGGACTTGAGCGCCGTCGGCAGCGCCGCCGCCGGCGCCAGGCCCGCCGTCTCCTTCTCGAGCACCACCGGCAGCCCGCGGGAACCGAGCCACTGGATCAGCCGGTCGAGGGCCTCGGCGGCGCCGGCGGCGTCGGGCTTGGCGACGAGACCGACGCGTGTCACGCAAGCGCCTGCACGGTGCGGTCGATGATCCCCTCGAGGTTGGCCGCCGTCCGGCCGTGCATCGAGAGGTGCAGGAAGAACTCGCGGTTACCCTTCGGGCCGCGCAGCGGCGAGGCCGTCACGCCGAGCACGTGCCAGCCGCGGAGCACCGCGTAACGCGCGAGGCGCTGCACGACCGCGCGGTGCTGCGCGGGATCGCGCACCACCCCGCCCTTGCCGACGTGCTCGCGGCCGGCCTCGAACTGCGGCTTGACGAGCGTGATGACCTCGCTGCGCGGCGCCAGCACGTTGAAGATCGCCGGCAACACCTTCTCCAGCGAGATGAAGGCCACGTCGACGACGGCCAGCGTCGGCTGATCGCCGAAGAGGCGTGGATCCAGCGTGCGCGCGTTGGTGTGCTCCATGACCACCACACGGGCGTCCTTGCGCAACCGCTCGTCGAGCTGGCCGCTGCCGACGTCGACGGCGTAGACGATGCTCGCACCCCGCTGGAGCAGGCAGTCCGTGAAGCCGCCCGTGGAGGCGCCGACGTCCACGCAGATGCGGCCCTTCACGCCGATGCCGAAGTGCTCGAGCGCGTGGACGAGCTTTTCGCCGCCGCGGCTGACGTAGGGGGAGCGGCCTTTTAGATCCAGTTCCGCCTCGGTGGACACGAGCGCTCCGGCCTTGTCCGCGCGCTGACCGTCGACGAGCACGTCGCCGGCCATGATGGACCGCAGCGCCTTCTCCCGGCTCTCGATCAGCCCTTTCTCCACCAGCAACCGGTCCAGCCGCATCCGCGTCGCCACGCCTTCGATTATAGGGGAGCGCTTCTCCGGCGCTACGAGCGTGCGCTTCTCCGGGGCCGGAGGAGGAACAGGAGCACTACGCCTGTGAGGAACCCGCCGATGTGAGCGAACCACGCGACGCCTCCAATTTCCGCGCCTCCCGTCGAGGCGCTCACGGTGAGATAGCCGAGGATCAGTTGCATGAGGATCCACACCCCGATCATGACCATGGCCGGGACGTGTACGAACCGCCAGAAGAACGCGAAGCCCACGAGCGTGAGGATGCTCGCGTAGGGAAACAAGAGGAGATATGCGCCGAGGACGCCGGACACCGCGCCGCTGGCGCCGATCATGGGGACGTGCGAGCGCGGAGCGGTCAGCGTCTGCGCGATGGCCGCCGCGACGCCCGCCAGGAGATAGAAGACGAGGAACCGCCCGTGCCCCAGCGCGTCCTCGACGTTGTCGCCGAAGATCCACAGATAGAGCATGTTGCCGACGACGTGCATCGGGTTGATCGAGTGCATGAACATCGAGGTGAAGACCGTCACCATCGGGCTCGGGAAATCGTCCAGCCCGGCGCAGGCGCCCGTGAGCCGGCACGGCATCGCGCCGAACTCGAAGATGAACGCTTTCGCCGCCCCATCCCCTCCGACGCCGAGGGACACTTCGTAGAGGTAGACCACCACGTTGAGCACGATGAGGGCGATCGTCACCAACGGCACGGAGCGGCTGGGAACGTCGTCGCGCAGCGGGATCACCGCGTCGCCCCCGCCGGCCGCAGCACGATCACCGTCGGCCGCGCCAGGTAGCGCTCGGCCACGCGCGCGAGATCGGCGACGCTCACCGCCTCCACCGCCCGCGCGTAGCGCTCTGGCCAGTCCCACCCGCCGCCGACCAGCTCGAAGAACGCCAGGTACCAGGCGTGGCGCGCGCTCGTACGGCGGTCCATCGCGAGGTTGCCGAGGAGCCATGCTTTGGAGCGCGCCAGCTCGCGCTCGTCGACGCGGTCGCGGCGCAGCCGGTCCACCTCCGCCAGCACGCCGGCGACGGCGGCGTCAGCGTTGGCGGGCGCGGTGCCGAGGTACGGCAGGAACAGCGAGGGGCCGGTGCGATTCGTGGTCAGCACGCCCGTGGAATACGCAAGCCCGCGCCGGTCGCGCAGCTCGA